>CAYVGQ010000058.1:0-7031 GCA_964450295.1 uncultured Phascolarctobacterium sp.
TCTTACTTCTAAGCTGCGCCGTGCTCACAATGCATTGATTGCTTACGTGGATCGTTTTGCCCGCAACTGGCATCGACTTGCAACCACAGACCTAAGTTGTAGTTATAATTATACATTAGCCTTTTTTTTTTGCAAGACTATTTGCTAATCACTTTTTTTGATGTATACTAATATCACAATGTAAATTAGGGCGGATTGTTTATGATTTCTATACCTCAATTCTTAGATTTTCCAGATGACGGACAAACTTTGGAAATCTGCGAATTTTTTTTATCTTTACTAGAATATAAGAATAAAGCACTATATCTCCACAGCCAACAAGTAGCAAATTATGCCGTAAGTATCGCGGCTAAGCTTGGATTGCCTCCCGCAGAAGTTCTCTGTATAAAAACGGCGGCCTTGTTGCATGATATCGGTAGTCTTTCTGTGCCCAATGTCATCTTGATGAAGGCGCCATATCTCAGCACTCGTGAAATGGCTATCTACAAACGACATTGTCAGTCCGGTGCTTGCATGCTTGAGAATATTCAAGGATTTATCCATATCGCACCTATTATTCACGCTCACCATGAAAAATGGGACGGTACCGGTTATCCAAAACGTCTCAAAGGCGTTAATATTCCGTTGGGCGCCAGAATCATTTCTGTTGCCGATCATTATGATAAGTTTATCAATCCATGCACGCAACAATGGCAAAAAACTCACGAGGAAGCGATTATCGAACTGCAAAACAAAGCAGGTCTTGATTTCGACCCTACAGTTGTTAAAGCATTTATGCAGTCCGTTGTCCCAGGTAAGAGCAAAAAATAACGAAAAAAACATCTGCCACTATGAAGTGCACCCCACTCATTATTCAGTATAGAATACTGTCTAACGTTTGGGGTGCACTTCATTTAGTATTAGGTATTTTTAGTTTTTTATGGGCATAGTTTTCAATACTGCCACACAAGGCCATTCCATAGACATTGGCCGCCCCATATGCTTTCAATGTTCTAGCCGCTTCTTCCATTGTTGCTCCTGTTGTAAAAATATCGTCAACAACGACGATATTTTTCTTATCTACAACATCCAAAACCACAAAACAATCTTCTATATTTATTTTGCGTTCTTCAGGATTAAGTCCATATTGCGGCATTGTATCTCTACTTCTTTCAAGGTAACGGCAAAATTTGTATCTAACCGCTAAATGCTCAAACAAAACTAACGGAATATCAAAACCGCGCTCTTTCCTACGACACGCCGATGTCGGAACAGGAACGATTACTGTATTTGTATCCGCTAAAATATGCTTCATGGTAACTGGTAGGAGCGGCGCCGCCATTTCAAATTCTCTTGCCAATAAATCCAACAAATTTTTCTGTCTGCTAAATTTTATCTTTCTTAAAACTTCTTTTAACGGGCCATCATATCTGAACAATAATGCAGTTCCATCAAGTTCTGCTCCACCTGATAGCCACAACGGCTGTACTAAGGCCTCCCGGCATTCAATGCAAAATAGGCCTTCCTCTGCCGGTTGCCCACAACCCAAGCATTTTCTGGGGCAAAATACTGACAACAGTAAATCCCACCAGCATTTTATATGTTTTATCAACATTGGCGATATGCCATCACCCTTCTCTGTGTAAATACTATTTTAAAAAATATCGCCTTGTTCCTGCAAACGTTCTGCCAGAAGCGAATATCGTTTCCTTGTTCTATCATTATCAACCGCAGTTTGCACGGCTGCTCTCGTCCCAACCAAAATAACTTTCTGCTTAGCTCTTGTCACGGCCGTATATAGCAAGTTTCTTTGCAGCATAATATAATGTCCCGGAACCAGCAGCAAAATAACCACAGGATATTCGCTTCCCTGCGATTTATGTACGCTCATTGCATACGCAAGCTGCAATTCATCAATTTCATCCGGAGTATATGTCACATATTCCCCGTCGGTCCGTTCCGGATAGTCCACAGTGACATTACGCCCATTGATATAAACAATTCTGCCTATATCGCCGTTGAAGACATCTTTTTCATAATTATTACGGATCTGCATTACTTTATCTCCGGCGCGCAACACATGGCCGGGCATATTAACCTCGCTCTTGTTAAGATCCGGAGGATTGCTCCGTTGCTGCAACAACTGATTAAGGTTCTGTACACCGCAGGGATTTTTGTGCATTGGCGATAGAACCTGAACAGACTGCCAGTCACTTTGCTGCGTTAAATTCGAATATACATTAGCCACATACTCTGCGGCATCAAACTCATTTTCAATTTCAGCAAAAGTAAAGTCACTATTCAGTTCCCATTGCGGCATCTGCCCGCGGTTAATTCTATGTGCGTTTCTGACTATAGGACTTATTGCAGCCTGCCGAAAAACATTTTCCAATCTCACTACAGGCATTTTTTGAGAACGAATTATATCTTTCAAGACTGAGCCCGGCCCAACAGAAGGAAGCTGATCCACGTCACCGACAAAAATCAACCGACAACCACCGGGAACAGCTTTCAGCAAATTGTAAGTGAGCGTAATATCAAGCATGGAGGCTTCGTCAATAATAATAGCGTCAGCATCAAGCGGTTCGCTATCATTTTTTCCAAAGTTGAACCCACTACCGTTAGGCGTATATTCCAATAATCTATGTACCGTCACCGCCGGGTGTCCTGAAGCATCAGCCAGTCTTCTTGCCGCCCGTCCTGTTGGTGCCGCCAAAAGTATTCTGCAACCCGCTTTTTCCAGCACTGCTAAGATACCTTTGATAACAGTGGTTTTACCTGTGCCGGGACCACCCGTCAAAACAAATACGCCATATTTTAAAGAAGCATAAATGGCTTCCTTCTGCGCTTCTGCTAATGTTATCCCAGCGTCCCGCTCCCACTGATTAATAATTTTATCAACGTTAACTCTTTCCGGTACTCCGGAAAGATCGCGTAGTTTAAGGAGTCTTTTAGCTGTCTGCACCTCGGCCTGATACAAATATTCAGGATAAATAAGTTGCAACCCGCCGACTTCTTCTGTGCGCAAGCGATCTTCTCCAAGAAGTTTTTGAAAAGCATCGTTTACAGTACTGTTCTCCAGTTGCAGCAACTTTACAGTTTCCCTTAGTAACAATTCCTCCGGTATACAGGTGTGACCAGCAGATGCAGCTTGATTTAAGGCATATTCAATTCCGGCTTTTATGCGTTCTTCACAAGAAACATCAAGGCCGAGTGCCAAAGCAATTCTGTCAGCAGTTCTAAAGCCTATCCCAGTGATATCATTCGCCAAACTATATGGATTTTCTTGAATCCTTTTTATAACCGTAGAACCATACTGAGCCTGTAATTTTGGAGCGTAATTGGCACTGACGCCATGTGATTCCAAAAATACCATAACTTCACGCATATCAGCCAGTTCTGCATAAGACATGCCAATTACATCCGCTTTTTTTCTGCCGATGCCATAAATTTCCGTTAATCGATGTGGCGATAGAGCCAGTACATCCAGCGTATTCGCACCAAAATGTTCTACGATGCGAGAAGCCATGGTTTTACCGATTCCTTTAACGGCTCCTGAAGCAAGAAACCTTTCTATCCCCTCAATAGTTGACGGTTTTATCGCCTGACAAAGATCGGCACGAAATTGACGGCCAAATTTTGCATGTTGCCCCCAGTTCCCGTCAAGTTTGACAGTCTCTCCCAAAAAGGGAGCCGGCCCACGATATACAACACTAACCTTACCTTCATGACCGGTCTTAATTCTAAAAACGCTGAACCGGCTGTCCTCACTTTGGAAAACTATATTATCGACCACGCCCTGCAATTCCTGCATTATTTCACCACCGTACAAAACAAATGTTATTATAGCATGTTTCTAATCTAAAATAAAATTTTTATCCGCATTCTTTTTTATAATGAAAGAAACGAAGAAACTTTGACATCAAGCTGTTTTCTAGCTATAATATATTAGGTTATCTATCTTATAACCATATTTTGAAATTTAAACCTCGCCTCACTGAAAGGAGAACTGCTTTGAAATCCATCGGAACACAAATAGCTATGGATATGTATAACTGCAGTGATTTACTGTTAAGCGATTCATCCGGCGTACAGGCAACCATTCAAAGTGCCGCCGCTGCTTTTACTCTGTACCCCCGCGAAACATATGTCAACTGTGAGGAAGGAAGCAATGAGTATTCTGTTTTTGCTCATTGCAGACAGGGGCATGTAACTTTACATCTCTATCCGGAGCTTGGTTTTGTTACTATTGATATTTTTACATGTTTTAAGGATGCCGACCCTGATGGACTGGCACGTTTTCTTCGCAATTATTTTGACCCTGACAAGTCTAAAATCACCTATCTTGATCGCGGTGACTTTGGTAGTAAAAGCGACATGAAACCTCGTCGTAAATCTAATATTAAAACAGTTCGCCGAGCAAAAACTATCGGCAACAAACTTTCTAAACTGATGATGAAACCTCGTTCTATGTAAAAGCTGCCTAAAGGCAGCTTTTACTTTTTATACTGTTCTTAAAGCAAAATCTCTGCTAAAATAAAGAAGTACGTAATATTATAATTAACGGAGATTATTATGAAATATATATTTTGGGATATTGACGGAACACTTTTAAAAACCGGACTCGCCGGCGTAGACGCATTGCGTGACGCCATCAAGCATCGTTTTTCTATTGAGGACTTTCAGTTTTCACATACGCTCGCCGGCATGACTGATTCTTTTATTTTCAAGCAAATAATCACGGATATTAAAGGTAGCTGCAATGCTGCCGACGCAGCCAGTCTGCTTATTATTTATCACCGGCAGCTAAAGAAGCATCTGCCGACCCACAATGGCTCTTTAATGCCTAATGTACAAAAAACTCTACAATACTTTGCCCTGCATGCAACCGGTTACCAGACTGGTCTGCTAAGCGGTAATACTATCACCGGCTCATTTGAAAAACTGCTTCATTACGGTATTAGCCAATACTTTGACAAAGATTGTTGTGTATGTGGTGAACTCAGCGAAGACCGCCGTGATCTAGCTAAAATAGCTTATCACAGAGTATCACTTCTTGACAAAAACATCACTCCCGAAAAAATAACTATTATTGGAGATACTCCTAATGACATTATCTGTGCTCAAGCAATCAATGCCCGCAGTTTAATTATACTTGCCGGTTCTGCTTATACCCAAGAAGAATTGGAACAATATCAACCCTGGCGCATAATCGACAAACTTCCTGATGATCCGCGAGAGTTTATAAAATTACTTGATGAAAACTAATTTTTACGTTTAGATAAAGGAGATTAACATGAAAAAACTTTTTTACAGCCTGCTGTTTTTTTGTTTTCTACTTACAACGCCTGTCCATGCTTATAACAGCTATGATTTAGACCTTCTTTTGAGCAGCGGCAGCTGTACATACGGCGATCTATCCGGAGCTGATCTCAGTAATCTTGATTTACACGAAGCCAATCTAACCGGGACCAATTTAACCGGCAGCAGGCTTATAAATACAAATCTTAATGGGGCAATTTTTGATAAAGCCATTCTGACAAAAGCAGTTATCACGAATGCTAAACTTACAAAAGCCAGCTTTAGATCCGCAGTTTTGACTTATGCCAACTTTAACGGTAGCGACTTAAAGTCAGCTACTTTTATCCAAGCAAATGCTTTTAGCAGCAAATTAGCCAACTGTCAGATGCAATTTGCCGTCTTTTACCTTGCCAATCTACAAGAAGCTACTTTAGATAGCAGCAACTGCCAAGAAGGTGATTTTACACAGGCTACCCTTGCTTATGCTTGGCTCTACAATGCCAATTTGTATGGAGCAAGTTTGACTAATGCCAATCTTTTTAATGCCAAAATGAACAATGTTAATCTTAGCAACGCCAATCTAACCGGATCAATTTTAAGTCAAGCATTGCTACAAAATGCTAATCTTAATAATACCAAACTGGATAAAGCCGTTCTCGATCAAACAAATTTTAAAGGATCCAGCATGAGCTTTGTGGATTTTGGTAATGCTTTCAAAGACAATGCTATTTTTGATTAATTATCTGCTTCCGCAAATAAAACAAAAAACCCGAAATACAATGCGACCCCCAAAAGTTAGACCTAAAAATCTAACTTTTGGGGGTCGGTTCATACTCAGAGCTTTTTATGTTGATGTGTAAGTGTCCCAACTCAATGCGAGGGTCAAAATAGCTATATATCCATTGTCCGAAGCCATGCTTCTATTGCTCCCAAGATTTGCTGAAAGTTCTGTTGCAGTTTTCCGATATCGTCAGAGTTCGCATCATCTATATGCAAGCCTGCCGTTACGACAACATTAGTCTTAAATTTACTCTCCAGACGCAAAGCTGCCTCCCTGGCAGGCAAATTCATCCTTATGTCCCGAACGGCATAAAACAGAGGCACTAGCGGAAGTTTCAGCGCTATTTTTCAAACTCGGTCTAGAAGACGCCATGACTGCCGCACCTATATGCGAAGCCTCGCCGCCGCCAATCACTACTGCGATATCTTTGCCACATAAAACCACGCATGCCGTAACTGTATAAGGTTCATGCCCAACGCTTAACGTTACCGTCTGCATAAGTCTTCTCCCTGCCAGGCGACAAACTTCTGATACTTGATCCCAAACTGCATTAAAATTTTACCGATAATATGATCAATCTGTTCTTCCAGAGAATTGGATCCATTATAAAAGGTGAGCATCGGCGTTACTATAGCGCAGCCGTTATCAGCACATTCTTTTATATTGCGCAGATGGATACAACTCAACGGCAGCTCGCGTGGCACTAAAACCACCTTAAGGTTTTCTTTAATACAGACATCAGCCGCCCGCAGCAGCAGATTTTCTGCAAAACCTGAGGCTATACCGGCAACGGTTTTCATACTGGCTGGAATAATTATCATCCCATCCGTAACAAAAGAACCGCTGGAAATACTTGCTGCCAGATTTTTATTACTGTAAGTAAAATCAGCCAGTTCTGCAAGTCTGTTGATTTCTATATTGGTTTCACATTCAAAATTCTTCGCAGCGCCTTCCGTAATTATCAAATGCA
>CAYVGQ010000059.1:0-6983 GCA_964450295.1 uncultured Phascolarctobacterium sp.
ATTTCTCCCCGTCAAAATGCCAGCAGAGCTTTGCCACACTGCATTTTAAAAGACGCCAATAAGCAGGAACAGCTTCGCTTCCCCCCTCTGCCACCGTAAGCAACAAACGCAAAAACTCTACTAACGACTGCGAGCCAAGAGAACTGCTTTGCGCTAAAGTAACCGGCACTCCATATTCATCACAAATCGCACGAATGCCGCTATATGTATTAAAATCACGTAAAACTACCAAAAAATCACTGTAAACAGACCCCTGTTGCAATTGTTTTTTTATAGAACGAAGAACGGCTCGCAACTCGCCTTCTTTATCACATGCTTCAAAAAACTGTATACCTGCCGCATTATCCTCCTGTTGATAAGCGCCCGTACCCAAGGCCGTCAGCAAATGTTGTAGCGACCTGCTACGAGCGACCTGCGCTACTTCTAGTTCTTGTAAGCGGGCAAAACCACTCAAATAGCCATAACTTCTTTCTACTGCATTAAAAATTTCCGGTCGCTTAGGTTCGTATACTAAGCCGACACCAAGATCACAATGCTTAGCAAGAGCTCGCAAAAACAACCTCTGTAAACCATCAAAATGATAAAATTCACTAAAATATAAATGCTGCCAGGGTACTTCAGCTGCTTCATTTTCCAGAACTAAAATCGCCAGCCGATAAATGCCCTCCAAATCATAACAGTTTTTAGCTCTTAGCTTGCTGCGGTATAAATTGTAAAGTGCCGACAGTTCCCTGTCTTTCAACGCATAAGTAGAATTCCGGTCTTCCCACTCAGACAACGCATTTGTTATTTCTTCCTGCGTAGCACCGCTGCGCGAAAGTTGCCCCAGAAGACTGGTCACTGCTTTTATAAAGCCTTCCTTGCCAGTCAGTTTACTAAAATAATCTAGGCCATGTAGCTTGTCTAGTTGTCGTAGTAAATCACCCACCAAAAGTTCCTGCGTTCGGCGCGAAATCTTTTTCAAATTGCCAAACTGCGGCAGATCAGGCAACAACGACTGTAGCAAAGACCTGTTCAGCTTCACAATACGATTTGGCAAATACTCAAAATTAACCGCTTGTATTTTACTCTCGCAGCTTGCTTGCTTTACCAACAGATCACTTGGCAAAACCAGCAACGCCTCACCTACTCGATATTTCTTTTCTGCTTCGACAGCAAAAAATGTTCTTGCCGTTGTCCCCAACGGCGTTGTGTATAAATCAATCATTTCTGTTCTCCGCTCATAAAAAATATATTTGCAGTAAAAAATACTCTTTACTTTAAATTGTAATCTTAGTTTATTTTAATCGTTTCTCCGTTTTCCGGTTCTTCAAGATAAATATCACCAATGCTCAATTTCCCATCAACAATATGGAAAGCCTTAGTACTGATACTACCCATTTTCGTTTCAATGACAACATCCTTAAATTCTAAATGCTTATTGCGATTGGAAAATTTACCGCTGATACTTTCGAAAGGAATAATATAATACGAACCTTTTCCTGATTTAAAACTGCCGTAGGTAAGCGCAGTTTTAGGATCTCCCTTGGAGCGAATATTAAATTGCAGTTCAACTTTACATTTTATTTTGCTATTGCGTGCGGCAATAGCGCCAATAAGGTCATGACCTCTAGCATCAATATTGTAATATCTAGCATCTAGATGATAATCACCAAAAGCTTCAACTTTGCCGCCAAAAACATTACCGGTAACATTGGTAAACCGCAGTAGAGCATCTTCATAATGTAAATCACCTTTAACTTTAGAAAAATGTAGCCCGGGAATATTTAATTCCTTAAAATCAAGATAACCATCAATAACCGGACTCGGTAAATCCCCTGTAACAGCTGCCATTATCGAAACTTTGTCTTTAATATCAGCTATTCCTAAGGATGAAGGCAAAACATTATCTAAATTTAAATGCAGATTATACTGAGGAATCTGCGGTTTCAAATTAACAGAACCTCTTATTTCCATGCCATCTCCGACCATCGTTCCACCAAATTTTCCGGTGCTAAAATCAATATCAAGCTGCTTCTTGGTATCAATATTCATTCTGGCATTAACATCATTCAGCACAAAATAACGTTTGTTATACCCTGCGGTTAGAGTACAGTGATTAAAAACCACCTGCAGATTCAAATGCTTGCCTTCTAAAGTAAAATTGAGTTCACGCTGCGTCTGCTGCCCTTTAGTGCGATGTTCCCAGTTTTTTTTTGGCAGTGTGTTGTTTATTTCTTGCGATAAAGTATTGTCAAGTCTTTCCGCTTCCCGTTGAGCACGCTCTATAGATTTCTGTGCATGCTCCTGCTCAAAAATATCTAGTTGCATTTTATTATTAAAGCGCACTGCAAACAATGCGTTATCCAACTCCAGCTCCTTTAAAGTTTCCGTATCTATACTCCCCGTAATAATATCCAATGGCCGTACTTTAAACCGTCCCTGCGGCACATGAACAACAGGTTGCCCCTTCATATCAAGCCAAACCAGATGTTTAAATTCTACCCGTCCCCAAATATCGGCATCAAGACTTTCTAGCGTCACAGAACCTCGAAGCACCGTTTGTCTTGACATCGCTTTATTAAAAATCAGCATCGCCTGTTCCGAAGCAATTTTACACAGCGTAAAATAAAGTATCGTCGTTAAAGCCCAGATGCCTAAAAAGATATAAATATATTTTCTTTTAATCCGCATACTATCACGATCCTTTAAGATAACTGCTTCTATTGACTGCATTGTTGAATTTACTTCATTTACTTTAATCTCTATAATCTTATCTCTTGCAAGCATTACAGTCAACAATAAGAATTTACAGTTCTTACAGATTTGTTCTTTCTCCCGACAGAATTTGAACAATTTTTATAGAAAAGAGCGCGCCGTAATCGACGCGCTCCTTCAAAGAGTCTACTATTTTAAGTTTTAGAATTTCCTAACAGATGCGCACTTCATTGAGCAGCAATTTCCGAACCATATTTATCGCGGGTTTTGCCACCATTCACGCGTACACGTTCAACCTTGTGCTTGTCATCATCTTGGCCACTGATTCTATCCACTCTAATTCTGCCAAGTTCAGCCTCAAATTCGTTAATCAGTTTGGAATCAACGTTAGCGCCTTTTTCCATGGCTCTGTAGAGCATGGCCGCAAATTCATATCTCGTCATCAAGCGGTCACCGGCAAAGTTACCATCTGGGTAACCTTCGATGATGCCTTGTTTCGCCAAACCTGCCACATACTCATATGCCCAATGATTTTCTTCCACATCCGGGAACAATCTGTTAACGTCAAGGTTTTCGCGTCCCTGACCAACATTTTGCATAACGAGCAGCGTCAAATCTGCAACCTGTTTGCGGAGGTCAACCACTTCTTTAGCCAAAGCGACTTTGGAGTTGTTGACATTGCTGGTACGATCAAGAGCGAAGGACACGCCCATATTAACCATATTTTCGCCGTTACCGACTGTACCGCCGAGACTCAGCATTACTTTTTCATCCGGGCGGTAGAATGCACCGATGGAGGCGGCTGTTTCGCCGCGATAGTTACCAACGCCTGCCGCAAAGGTCAGTTTTTCATCAGGGTCGAAGTCCAGCGGATGTAGTGCTGCAAGGGCTGCCGCACCGGCGCCGACTTTATTGACCCTGTTGCCCAGTCTGTTGACACTGTTGTTAAGATTATTGATTTGATTGCCCTGCTGATCAAGTCTGTCGCTGTTATTCTTGATTTCTCTGTCGAGAATAATATCAGCGCCGGCCATATCATCAGCATCTTTGATGTAATTGGTTTCTTTGTATTTATCTTTCATGTCTTCTTTACTAACAACACCAACCGCACCGGTCAAGTCATCGAGTTTCGCCTTGCTGGCAACGTCGGCAATCGTTACATCGCGTTCTGCGCCGCTGTATTTGTCTTTGACTTTCATTGTAACCGTACCGGCGTCATTAGCTTTGTAGTTACCGTTACCGTCATCGTTACCGGCCTGCAAGGATTCGTCACTCAGCGTACCGTCAAGCTCAATTTCCGTGCCGGCTTGTGTTTTCAGACTGATTTTTCCGGTGTCCTCATCAATCGCTCCACCTTTAATGGTGTCTTTTTCGACTTGAGTAACTCGATTGTCAATTGCTGTAATATCACCTTGAATATCCTCAATATCGCCTTTGATATCAGTGATGTCATCTTTAATATCCACGATGTCGCCTTTAATATCAGTTATATCTGCGGTATTCTGAGCAACTTTGTTATCGACAGCTTTAAGTTGATCTTCCGTAGCGGCTTGTCCGCTTGTGAAGTTTTGCGGATCCCAAGTTTTATTGGTAAGGCCGCCGATAGTACCCTTCTCACCGTCAATCGTAATTTTACCAATTTCGGCTATACCTTTATCTCCATCAAGCTTGATTTCCTTACCGATTTCTACACTACCGTTTGTGCCGTCAATTTTTACACTGGTATCACCGGAACCAAGAGTTATATTATCGTTCAAGTTAACCTTGTACTCAGTACCTCCATGTTCATTCGGTGTAGAAGATGTTACTGTGGTGTTTTTGCCGTCAACGACAGTAGCTGTAGCTTTACCAGCGGCGTCTTTCAGCTGACCCATGTTAACAGCGTCGCTGTCAGCTACACCATCGCCGACACCTGTGATAGCGTGACCGCCATTATGTAAGCCACCATCTTTGGTGATGTAGACATTAGTAGGTCCATGTCCACCAAAATAGAGTCCGGTTTCATCAAGGTACGTATTACCCATCGTAACCTTATTCAATTTCAGTTCATCGTTCAGGATGATTTCCAAATCACCTGCGGCATTCTTAGCGGTCTTAATGTTTTTAGCTGTCCCACCGCTAGCCAGTGTTGTCTCTCCACCAATAATGTTGAGCTGTTCACCGAGTTTTTTGTTAATTACGGTATTAGAATCGGTGCTCACATAGTCATCACCGGCAAAGTTCAAGCCTCCGTCAATTATATTATTCAAAGCTTTTAGTTGTCCTTCTGTGGCAGCAACTCCTGCTCTAGTTCCTTCACCGGTAACACCGGCTACAATTGTAGTATTGGTTAATCCACTGATTTCTCCTACAGAACCGGAACCGTCAAATTTAATATTACCGATGTTGCCCATACCGGTTACTCCATTAAACGCGATATTTGCGCCCGCTGAAATCGTACCTGTCGTACCATCGATTGTAACTTGGTTCTCCGGAGTAGTACCTAAAGTTATTTTGTCTTTTAAACTTACTTCGTAGTTATCAGGTTCGCCATCAGCGCCATCAGTTTTAGTTACATAAATATTACTACCTGCAGATACCGTCGTTTTTGATCCGGCGGCAGCTTTATCAAGCTGGTCTTTGTTAACTGCATCTTTACCGTCTACGCCATCAGCAACACCGTGGATGATATTGTCACCCATATTGATATTGCCTTTATTAATAATGATTGCAGTAGCACCGGTGCCAATAGTCAGTCCGTTATTATTGATTACGGTGTCGCCGGTTGTCACGCTATCGAATTTAGCATCTTTAGCTAACTGAATGGACATAGTGCCATCAGTGTTAACAACTGTCTTAACATTTTCATCAGAAGCCGCGGTACCGGTATAACCACCTTGGATGGTCATCGTCTCGCCTAACTTTTTGTTAGTCGAGCCTGTATTACCGGCAAAGTTCAGACCGGCATTAGTAAGACCTTGTGTAGCCTTCTGCAACTGATCTTCTGTTGCGGCTTGACCGCTAACCATTGTATATCCCGGACCCCAATCGGTATTGGTAAGGCCGCCCACTCTGCCGACAGAACCGTTGATATTGACTTTACCGACACTTCCTTGTCCGGTAACGCCATTGAATACGACTTGGTTTGTACCCGTACCGGCTGAGATTGTACCTGTCGTACCATCCATCGTAACTTGGTTAACTCCTGTACCTAGAGTAACAGTATCTTTTAATTTGACGTTGTATTCGGTATGTCCGTCTGCAGCTGTTGTAGGCGTCACGGTAATATTAGAACCGGCAGATACGGTCGTTGTCGCTTTGGCCGCCGCTGTATTCAGTTGGTCAACATTAACAGCATCACTCCCGGCAGTACCGGTCGCAATCTTATTGCCGTCGTTATTAAGGCCGCCTGCATTCAACTCGACAGAACCCGTTTTGAATTTAATGCTATTTAGGCCGGTAAGGTTTTCCGACAATTTTATGGTCAATTTGTTAGTTGCAGCATCGCTAACTACGCCAATGTTACCCGTGGTAAGTATTCCGGTCGCACCGCCGACAACACCCAGTGTTTGATCCGAACCGCGTTTAACTTCCGTGCCAGTATCACCTTGGAAGCCTAGCGGACGTGTCAGCGCATATAACTGACTACCGTTCACAGCATCCGTGCTGCCCGCTGTAACAAGGCCTGCCGCCACATTTTGAATTCTGCGTTCTGAATTGATACCACCAACCGTAATAACTCCCGCCGGTGTAGCACCTGCAAAATTATAGGTTGTCGGGCCGACAGTTAAAGAACCATATGCCTGATTGCCGCTGGTCGTTGTACCTGCTACCACATAAGACGAGCTGTCGCCAAGGTAAACAGAATTGGCAAGTCCTGCCGTTACGCTATTACCCAAAATGAAGACACTGGATTTATCTCCATCGTTATTATCGTTACCGATAACGCGGTTACCATCGCCGGTTACAGTATTATTACTGCCCATAACACCGGATCTAACGGCAAAGTTATAAGTATTAGTACCTTCTTTACCTAATGTATTGTTATAACCGATAACGGAAGACTCACTGGCTGTCACTTTATTATCACTGCCTAAGATACCGACTTTATCAGCAGGAACACCATGTCTCAATCCATCTGTGCCTAAATAGCTATCGCCAAGTTTATTTTCATTACCGATAATACTGCTATTATTAGCAGATACGCTGCCATTTGCATTACCGACAACATAAGTATTACTGCCGGAAACATTGTTAGCCGCACCGTTACCGCCGTCCATCGTTGTACCAAACGCACCGGAGCTAGC
>CAYVGQ010000060.1:0-5059 GCA_964450295.1 uncultured Phascolarctobacterium sp.
ATTACACATGTGTTTTTCTTCAAAACAAGTGCAATTGATACGTCCATTAGAATTATGAATAATATTGCGTGCAACATCAATAATATCGGCGCAAACAGCACTTGCTGTAGGCATTTGACCGGCGCCACGCCCCATAAACATAGCATCGCCTATAGCATCACCTGTTACAAATACAGCGTTAAAAACATCGTTTACTCCGGCTAAAGGATGGGACAGCGGAAGCATGGTAGGATGCACACTAACACTTATACCATGCTCAGAATTATTTTTAGCTACAGCTAAAAGTTTGATAGCATATCCAAGTTCTTTACCATATTCGATGTCGCAAATATCAAGCCCATCTATGCCTTCAACTATAACGTTCTCCAAGTCAATGCGGGTATTAAAAGCAATAGACGCCAGAATAGCAATTTTCCTTGCCGCGTCTAATCCACCGACATCTGCTATAGGGTCTGATTCAGCATAACCTTTTGCCTGAGCTTCACGAAGAACATCATCATACTCCATGTGCTCTTGCGTCATTTTAGTAAGCATATAATTAGTGGTGCCGTTCACAATACCCATAACAGAAGTTATTTTGTTAGCTGCTAAACAAGATTTAAGCGGGCGAATGATTGGTATACCGCCGCCAACACTTGCTTCAAACATGAAGTCAACCTGATTGTTTTCCGCCAACGGAAATAGTTCCCGTCCATACTTTGCTAAAACATCTTTGTTAGCAGTAACAACATTTTTTTTATGTTGCAGTGCTTTTGCAATATATTCTTTTGCGGGGTGTTCACGACCCATGAGTTCAACCACTATGTCAATTTCCGAATCTTCAACGATATCTTCTATTTTATCAGTTAATTGGTATTTTTCTGTTAAAATCTTTGCATTTTTTACATCGCGCACTAAAATTTTAGATATTTCAATAGGAACACCAACTTTTTTTTCAATTTCAGCTTTATTTTTTTCTAAAACAGCTAAAACTCCGCTACCTACTGTGCCAGCTCCTAAAAGTCCTATCTTAATGCAATCTTTCATCTGCTCACCTCCATTTATAGAAAGCGCATCTATAGTTATTCTTAAACCTGTCCCAAAACTTCCAAACGTTTTACGCCGTCGATCATACGTAATTTGTCTAACAAAGCTTCTAAATCGATCGTCAAATCTTTGGTTTCAATAGAAATCGTCGTGTTGGCAACACCTTGCAAAGGAATACCTTGATTAATAGTCATGATGCTACCGGAATCTCCGGCAACAGTATTGAGTACTCTAGAAAGTACCCCTGCTTTATGCTCAAGCAATAAAGATAAAGTAATGATTTTTTCTTTGCTTGCTTCATAAAACGGAAATACATAATCTTTGTATTTATAATAAGCACTACGGCTTAAGCCCATTTTTTCTACCGCTTCATTAATGGTTTTGATTTCACCGCGTTTTAAAATTTCTTTTACTTTAATAGTTTTTTTGATGGCTTCCGGCAAAATTTCTTCACGAACTAAATAGAAAGTAGATTTTTCTGACATGGATATATTCCTCCCTTAATTAAATGTCCAGATAACATTTACATGGTTTTTATTATAACACTGTTTCGTGGTAAAAGCCATATGTTTTCTATTTTTATAATAAAAATAGAAAACAGCCGCTTTTCATATGCAAAATGCGGCTGTTTTCTATAATATTATTTCTTTTGTAAATTTTTAGCATTGCCTTGTTTTATTTTGCTTTCTGTGCCATTGAGCAGTCTTTTAATATTTTCTACATGTCTAACAACTACAAACCCACCGGCAAGAGCAGCAAATATTACCAACGGTTGTGTGTAACCAAAATAATATGCAAAAATAGGTGTACATATGGCAGCAACAACTGAGCCCAAAGATACATAGCGAGTAAACAGCACCAGAAGAAGCCAAACCGCAAAACTAGCCAAACAAACTTTGGGCATAAAATACAAAATTAATCCTAACCCGGTTGCTACACCACGACCGCCCTTAAAACCTAAAAAAAGCGAATAATTGTGTCCAAGCAAAGCTCCTAGCCCTGTCACAACCATAGCTCCCATAGCGTTGTTTGTAAAATGTGCCACCAACGCCACAGAGAAAAGACCTTTAAGCATATCGCAAAGTAATACAAAAATTGCGGTTTTCCAGCCTACGGTACGAAAAACATTGGTTGTTCCTATATTTTTACTACCGTATTCACGGATATCAATACCATGAATGACTTTTACTAGCCAAAGACCGCATGGTATAGAACCAAATACGTGACCAATAATAAAGCAAATAAGCCAAACTAAGCTTTCTGCCATTTCTCCACCCACCTTATTCCTCTTCGTTTTTACCGCGAATAATCATTTGCAGCGGTGTACCTTCAAACCCAAAGGACTCACGCAGTTTATTCTCTAAATAGCGCTGATAAGAAAAATGCATAATTTCTGGTTCATTGACAAAAATGACAAATGTAGGTGGTTTTATTTTAACTTGAGTAGCATACATAATTTTTAATCGCTGACCTTTTTCAGTAGGCGGTGGATTGATGGCAATCGCATCTTCAACGACTTGATTAAGAACGCTAGTAGAAATACGCATTGCGTTCTGTTCGGCAACATAATGAATAACCTCCGGTAATCTATGGATACGTTGCTTAGTCATTGCTGAAACGAATACTACAGGAGCATACTGCATAAAGACAAGTTCTCTGCGGAGAGTTTCTGTATAGCGCAAGGTAGAATTGTTATCTTTTTCATAAAGATCCCACTTATTCACTACTAATATAATACCTTTGCCTGCTTCATGGGCATAGCCAGCAATTTTTTTATCTTGTTCCGTAACTCCGTCAACAGCATCTATAACCATTAAAACGACATCTGAACGGTCTACGGCTCGCAATGCACGAATGATGCTGTACTTTTCTATAGGTTCGTCAATACGAGCTTTACGGCGCATTCCCGCAGTATCAATAAAAAGAAACTTCTGCCCTTCTTTAACAACAGGAGTATCTATTGCGTCACGAGTAGTTCCAGCGACATCACTGACAATGGAACGTTCTGCACCGACCAAAGAATTAAAAATAGAAGATTTGCCAACATTTGGCCGACCAATTAAAGCTACCTTAATTTCATCTTCTTCTCCCTCTTCGCCATAAGCAGAAAAATCTGGTATTTTTTCTACAATTGCATCAAGCAAATCACCTAACCCTAGACGGTTTGCTGCTGAAACCGGAATAGGTTCACCAATCCCAAGATTATAAAATTCAAAAATTTCCATTTCCTGTTTAGAGGAATCAGCCTTGTTTACTGCTAAAACTATTGGTTTTTTAGATTGTCTGAGCAGTTTTGCAACTTCTGCATCTTCATTTGTAATTCCAGCGCGAGCATCGCATACAAATAAAATAACATCTGCTTCAGCAATAGCGATTTGTGCTTGCTGACGAATAGAAACGGCAATTTTATCAGTATTCATAATTTCTATACCGCCTGTATCAACCATCATGAATTCATTATCCAGCCATTCTGCATTAGCATATAAACGATCGCGCGTTACGCCGGGAGTATCTTCTACAATAGAAATTCTACTGTTCGCGAAAATATTAAATAATGTCGACTTGCCAACATTAGGCCGACCTACAATAGCAACTATCGGTTTTCCCATATATTACTCACCTTCACTCTCTAATGGTCGATTCCGTCTCGAGAACTTACGCCTTTGTGAAAATAGTGTTTTATTTCCTGCATTTCGGTAACAAGATCAGCTATAGCAATCAATGCTTCAGGAGCAGAGCGCCCCGTTATAATGATCTCTGTTTTCCCTTTATTTTTCTTTAAAAATTCAGTGACTTCTTCTGTTGGCAACATACCTGTAGCCAAAACAATATTTAGTTCATCCAAAATTACAAGATCTGTATTGTCTTCAGATATGATTCGCTTCGCTTCTTCCCAACCTTCACGAACCATTTGCAAATCAATAGGATCAGGATCATGAAAATTTACAAAAGCATCACGACCAACCTGTTTTAGTACAAAATGCGGCAAATATTTAACCGCCATCGCTTCACCATACCCTGGGTCGTCTTTCAAGAAAGATAACATTACTATTTGTGCGCCATATCCAACAGCACGCAGTGCAACACCTAAAGCTGCTGTCGTTTTTCCTTTGCCCGTTCCTGTATAAACCTGTAGTAATCCATAACCTTTCATAAAAAAAGCACCTCCTACCTGCTAAGCAATTTAAATAAATCAGTCGCTGTTACAGCGCGTTCTACCTGACCATTGAATGCTTTTTTAAAGTCTGTAAAGCTCATATCATCAAGAAAAAGATCATCCTTGTTTAAAACAACTGCTGGTAAAATAATTCTCTGTTCTTTTTGCAAAATCTGTAAAATGTCGTGTCCCACCAAAAGACCTGTAACGTTGATTGTATCTCCAAAGAATTTGTTATCAACGGCTACAAAACGGTGCTTGGAGCCAGTTCTCTTGTTAAAATCATCCAACAACGGCTGCAAAATTTTATAGGCACTAGTACCAACCGGAATAACTGCGTCAGCAGTCTTTTTAAAACCCTTATTTTTACTTTTTACTGCTTGCCACTCATCAAGAAAACTTCGACTTAACCCAATGCCGTTTTCAATTTGTGGGAACCCGTCATACCAGAATGCTTCAGGCAAAGGTTTTTCTGCAAGTAAATAGAATTCATCACCCAGATAAATAAATGATTTACCAAATTTTTGACGACACTCTCTCTGCCATTCGGTAACAGTATTTACTATTTTTTCTGCTTCAGAACGAGTAAATAAACGCATTGGCGTCAAATTTTCTCTATGTTTAGTAATGCCTACAGGCACTACTGCCATAGTTTCAACCATGGGTGCCAAAGCGACTAAATCACGATAGGTCTGTTCTAAAACTTCGCCGTCATTATATTCTGGGCAACATACAATTTGAGTATGTATTGCAATACCGGCATCAACCAGTTTTTGTATTTTCTCCATAAGTTCACCGGCAAAACGGTTATTCATCATTTTGCAACGAACGTCCGGTCTTGTCGCATGTACTGAAACATATAACGGTGACATGTGC
>CAYVGQ010000060.1:5069-6955 GCA_964450295.1 uncultured Phascolarctobacterium sp.
GTTTTTATGATACGCTCAAAATCCTTTTCTTGCATATTAGTAAGCGTAATAAAATTACCGTATAAAAATGACAGACGATAATCATCGTCACGGACATATAACGTTTTTCGCATTCCCGGTATCATTTGGTCAACGAAACAAAAATCACATTTATTACAACATGTCGTTACCTGATCAAAAACAGCCGATTCAAACTCTAACCCTAATTCTTCATCAGGATATTTTATAATTTTGACTTCGCGTTTTTTTTCGCAATTATCTTCAATAGTTATTGTTATCGTTTCATCCGCTATCAAAAAGCTTAATTCTATAATATCATGCACCAAAACGTCATTGACAGCAATCAGTTTTTCGCCGGCTTTAATACCGGCAACATCCGCCAAACTGTTACGGCGTACAGCACTAATGACTCCTTGCATAATTATCCTTTCTAAAACACAGTTATATATCTTAATATTATACCCTAATTTTCTGATTTTGACAAAACATACAAAAATCCCGTTCTCATAGAAAAAGAACGGGAACAGTACTATTTTCTTCTTTCAGAACCCACTTCTCTCAAATCATAACCACGGCAAAGCATAAACTCATGCATTATACCGGTAAAATACAACGGAACCTTGCGCAAAGATTTTAGATCAGAAGAACCGGTCAGCAACATTATTAGCTTTAGTTCATTGACAATCTCTAATAAATGCGCCTGCGCCTCTTGTACTCCGCCTTTCATAATACAACGTAAAATATTACCTGACATACCCACAGCATCTGCTCCAAAAGCTAATGCTTTTGCTGCCGACAAGCCGTCTCTTATTCCACCGCTGGCAAAAATAACACTATTTTCCCTAACTGTGGAAGCAGTTTCAAGCAGTGACTTAGCTGTTGGTATCCCCCAGCAAGTCAGAATGTTTCTTTCTGCGGTAAAACGGCAACCTTCTATTGCCGGGAAATTCGTTCCTCCGGCACCACCGATATCAAACCAAGAAAAACCTGCTGCCAATAACTGCTTAATTTGTTCTGCCGCCATACCACAACCGGTTTCCTTCACAATAACAGGTACTGTGACATGTTCTAAAATATGCTGCATATTAACAAGCAATCCTTTAAAATCTCTGTCTCCTTCCGGCATCACCAATTCCTGCGCCGAGTTAAGATGGATCTGGAGCGCATCAGCATTAATCATCTCAACTGCATCCCGCGCCTCTTCAGAAGTTGCCAATGCGCTAACATTTGCAAAGATAATACCTTCGGGATATACCTCTCGAACTATTTCAAAACTGCGATAATTTTTTTTCTCTTTTACCGCTCCATATTGTGACCCAACGGCTACTGCCGCTCCGATAGTTTGTGCCGACAGAGCTAATTTGCGATTTATTTCCGTAACATTATCAGTGCCGCCTGTTATTGCATTTACTAAAAAAGGAACTCTAAGCCTGATGTCACACAGCCTTGTTGTCGTATCAATATCTGTAGGAGCAAGTTCTGGCAGACAGTTGTGCAGAAAATGTACCTCTTCAAAACCATTTCTGCACGGTCCATCGCCCAACTTTAAAGCATATTTAATATGATCTATTTTCCTTTGCTCTCGCGACATATTTACCATCCGTTTTTTACTACTTATTAAGTCCTTCTAATTGCTCTTTTAAATCTAAAGTCAGCTCAGGTTTATCATTAATAAAGGAACTATATTCTGCTTTTTCCGCCTCTTTCATAGCTTTTACAATACTCAAGCCGATTTTTTTATGTTTTAAATCAACTTTAATAACTTTAACTTTGACAGTTTGACCTATTTGCAGTACGTCTTCCGGTTTTTCAACACGTTTTTCTGCAATTTCAGAGACATGAACCAGCCCTTCAACATTTTCTTTAACTTTAACAATAGCACCAAA
>CAYVGQ010000061.1:0-6946 GCA_964450295.1 uncultured Phascolarctobacterium sp.
ATCATATCTTTCTTTACACTTTTATAGTATTTGTATCATGGTGTTATTTTTTTCTGTCAACCACAAATGAAAATGTCTCAAAAACATTCAAACATTAGCACCGGTATCACCGGTGCTTTTTGCTTAATTTAAACATAATATTCTTTTGAGGAACGATGCTTCTGTAAATTAACAAAATTACCAAAATACATCCTGCGCCACGGATGTGCCATATCGGGAATATATGGTTTTTTAGTAGTTTGCTTGGGCAGTAGAATGTCAAAGTCAGGCGATAATGAATTGTGGTCGGGAATAATTTCCAGAGCATGTACTTTGTCATCGATGCAGCAAAACATCTTTTCATCGAATGCTTTTACTACTATAGCCTCTGTTCCTTTGCGGTAACAAGCTTGCATACCACCTTCGTCAAGCAGTTGGTAAAATCTGTTTTTGAATTTAATGCAGTGTCCATTGTCAATCTTTCTACTTGTTAAGACGGCAAGTATAAGATTAATTTTTTCAAGGGAAGGTTGCGTTACAAATACAGATTTGGTACTATGAAGGTGGTTGGCGAACTTAGCGTTGAATTTTTTTATGTAGGAGTTTAAAAATTCATTTGCCTCGCTAAGCTCTGTTATGCCTGCCAGTCTCATTAAGACTGGCAGGCGCAATTGTAATGTTTCGAAGACTCTTTCCACGCGCCCTTTGGCTTGAGGTATGCTGGTGGTTTTCAGATTAGTGCCAAGCTGTTTGCAGGCGTAGGCGAATTGAGTATAGGTGTCCTCTTCAAGAGAAGAGGATCTTTTTTGTTTGTATTCGAATACGGTGCGGTTGTCGGTTAAGAATTCATAAGGGATGCCGTAATTAACCAGTATTTGGTAGAAGACATTGTAGTAACCGTTGAGAGTTTCCTGACGGTCAAAATAGGCTCCTACAATTGCACCGGAAGCGTCATCTATGGCAATATGCAACTGAGACTTGTTGGAGCCGAACCAAAGATGAAGAGAGGCATCCATTTGAAGCTGTTCACCGAAATATGTTTTCCTTGGGCGTCTGGGATGGGCATCTTCAAGAGCAATGAGGCTGGATTGCAAAGCTTGCCTTGCTTTTTTAGATTTAGCTTTAGCTTGAATAGCAAGCAGTTTTTGGCGCATGAGTTTCTTTTTAGCACGGGTCGCTTTTACAGAAATAATATTTCGTTCTTCTAAAATATTGTGTATTGAAGAAACAGAAACATCTATATTTTCCAGCTCCTTTAACAGTTCAGCAAAATGAGTGAAAGTGGCATCAGAGTATTTGTTAAGATACAAGTCGGCAATAAAGTTTTTCTTTTCATCAGAAAAAGCTAAGGCAGGCTTACGGTTTCTGTTACCATGCAGAAAAAAGGCCTTACCTTTTGTTTTGTAGCCTAACAGCAGGCGATCGATGGTACGCCTGCTGCAACTAAGTTCAATGGCGGCACGATTTTTATTGCCGTTTGATTCCAATAACTTTTTGATAGTTGTATATTTCTTGTTTTCATTCATGCTTAACGCCACCTTTCTCATTGCGACCTCCTCAAAGTAACTTTTTGAGGATAGTTTAACATTTTCGTAACGACATTGAGACAAAATCACTTGTGGTTAGTTAAGACATTATCACTTGTGAGCCATACATTTTCTATTTTAGATAATACTGGTATTGACAAATAACGTTGCTTGTAATAAAATATCACAGTATAGACTGATTAGGTCTGTCCCCAACCGCGCAGAGAGGTTCCGTAAACTCTTAGTTGAGTACCGAATTTGGCGAGTCTATCATAAGGGAGGTGCAAATATATGTACGCAATTATTAAAACTGGCGGCAAACAATACCGCGTTAGCGAAGGCGACGTTCTGAATATTGAAAAATTAGACGTTGAAGCTGGTAACGAAGTAGTTTTTGACGAAGTTTTGACTGTTGTTGCTGATGGCGATGTTAAAATAGGCAAACCCGTTCTTGACGGAGCTAGAGTAACTGCTAAAGTCGTTGAACATGGCAAAGCCGATAAGATTTTTATTTTTAAATATAAAGCAAAAGCCAACTATCGCAAACGCCAAGGTCATCGTCAACCATTCACTAAAGTAGAAATATCTACAATCGAAGCTTAATCATTATGATTACAGTTGATTTATTGAAGAATGATCAGGGATTAATTACCGGCTACAAGGTCTGCGGTCATGCAGGTTTTGCAGCAGCAGGCGAGGATATTGTTTGCGGTGCGGTCTCTGTTTTGACTCAAACACCAATCCTTGGATTGGAACAGCATTTAAAATGTAAACCGTTATATCATGTAGATGAAATAGACGGTATTTTAGAAGTAAATTTGAATAATACTCCGAATGAATTGACTCAGGCTATTCTTGTAACCATGGAATATGGATTGCAGGGAATTGCCGAGCAGTATCCGAAGTACGTTCGTATTCAGACTCACAGGAGGTGAATCGTAATGTTTAAATTGATCCTGCAATTGCATGCCCATAAAAAAGGTACCGGTAGCTCTCACAACGGTCGTGACTCTAACGCTCAGCGTTTAGGTACCAAAGCTCAGGAAAGTCAATTGGTAACCGCCGGTAGCATTATCGTGCGCCAGCGTGGCACCAGATTCCATCCCGGCAATAATGTTGGCATGGGTAAAGATCATACCATTTATGCTACTATCGAGGGCCGCGTTAAATTTGAGCGCCAAGGCCGCGACAAACGTCAAATCAGCGTTTATCCGGTAGAAGAATGTGCAATGTAATATTAAACATCAAAGCACTCACACTAGTGTGAGTGCTTTTTATATTTCTACGGTTGGCTTTTGTTTGTACACAAAGTTGTACTTTCTGTTATAATACTAAACATAGTATTGCAAAGGGAGTGCTCTTATGCTAAAGAAAATAATATTGCTTGTGGCGGTTGTTTTCGTAATTTTAAACGGTAGTGCGTTGGCTGCCGATAAGATTTATGAAGTCCCTGAAGGAGCGTGTACAATTACTTTACCTGAAAACTATATTGTAACTTCGGTTGAGCGGCGGCCGGAGCCTAATGATGAATTGGAAGTCAAACTTTCCCAACTGTCCGTCAGTGATCCTGCGGATAAGTCTGTAAATTTTCATATAATGGTTGAGAGCAGTAAGCTGACACAAGAATTGCCTAACCTTGATTATAAACCCGGCGATGTTATGAAAAATTATTTTATTGAAACTTTAGAGAACGGCGGTTGGAAAGAGCCTGTTGTGATGGAAACCTTGCAGAATGGTAATATATATTTTATTAAATTCAGCAGTTACATAGCCGACAGTGCCGGTCAAAAATATGATGGGCAAATTTATATGACTTTAAAAGACGGTAAAATATTATATTTGATGATAATGAGCAAAGAACGCCCCTTAAAACAGACGGAAAAAGCATTATTGACCGCTATCGTTGGAGGTTTGGATTTTGCAAAAAAATAGTGGCAGAGCTTTGATTTGCAACTCAACAAAAGGTTCCGGTCTTACATGCGGAACCTTTTTTTATTAAAATGCCTATATCTGTAGTTTCATAAATTGCTTTTTATAGCGGAGACTGATAAAATGCAATTAAAATGTAGGCAGGCGGTGAGAAAATGCGAACGATAGCATGTTTTGGAGATTCTCTTATTTATGGTTTCCCCTTTGGATGCCACACTTCATGGTTGGCAAAAGCAGAGGAATTGACAGGGGATAAATTTCTTAATTATGGGGTTTGCGGCGATTGTTGCGACGATATTCTGTATCGATTACGTAATGTGTTTTTACCGGCAGAGATAAACCATATTTTATTTTGGGGCGGTGCTAACGACATCATACAAAGGCGTCCCCAAAAATTTATTGTAGCAGACATGCTAAAAACTGTAGATTTTTGCGCAGAGAAAAATTTAAAACTGGGCTTTGTCCTGCCTCTACTTACAGCGGAGCAAGAAATAAACGCCTATATTCTGCCACTGCGGGAAACGATGCTACGCTGTTTTAAAGAAAAACTTTGGCTCTTGAATCTGCAACCTGCCATAGGATTTACAGACAAGGAACTTGCTTTTGCGTATCTGGATGGAGTACATCCAACGGCCGCAACTTATGAGGCAATGGGAGTCTACGCTGCACCTTTGTTAACTGAATGGCTGCGTGAAGACAATTGTAAATAAAGAAATTTTGCTTTCAGCAGTAATTTTGTATTATAATAAAAGGATAGATAAGTAAACTGTCGCTTAAATAAGCGCGGAATTGAAGTTAAAGGGTAATTAATGAAGATAGAGGAGAACAATCATGTTTATTGATCGCGCAAGAATTTATGTGGAAGCAGGTGCCGGCGGTGACGGTAGAAGTAGCTTTCGGAGAGAGAAATTTGTTGAAATGGGTGGCCCGAACGGCGGTAACGGCGGACGTGGTGGCGATGTTATTCTGAAAGCTGATCAAAATCTTAACACCCTGATCGATTTTCGTTATAAAAGAAAATTTGTAGCTAAACGCGGTGGGCACGGCGGTAATTCTAACTGTACCGGTCCTCGGGCCGATAATGTTCTTGTTAAGGTACCGTTAGGGACTTTAGTGCGTGATGATGTTACCGGGGTTCGGTTAGCTGATTTGACAGAGGATGGGCAGGAATACGTTGTTGCTAAAGGCGGACGCGGCGGCAAGGGGAATGCCTGCTATGTTACCAGTGTTAATCGTGCGCCTACTTTTGCTGAAAAAGGAGAACCGGGAGAGTTACGCTGGGTTAAACTTGAACTGAAATTGCTGGCGGATGTTGGCCTGGTTGGATATCCCAGTGTTGGTAAATCAAGCATCATTGCTCAGGTTTCAGCAGCCAGACCGGAAATCGCTGCTTATCACTTTACAACGCTTACGCCTGTTTTAGGTGTTGTGCGTATTGATACGGAGCGCAGTTTTGTATTGGCTGATATTCCCGGACTTATTGAAGGAGCCCACGAAGGTGTAGGCTTAGGACATGACTTTTTGCGTCATGTGGAACGTACGAAGGTTCTGCTTCATGTTTTAGATGTTTCGGGTACTGATGGTCGCGATCCGATTGATGATTTTGAAAAAATAAACTTTGAGCTGGTACAGTATAGCGAGCGCTTAGGGCGGCGTAAACAATTAGTGGTAGCTAATAAAATGGATTTGCCGGAAGCGCAAGAAAATTTTGCGCGTGTTAAAGAATATGTTGAGTCCAAGGGTTACGAAATTATCAAGGCTTCGGCAGCAACCGGTGAAGGCCTGCAGGAACTGATGTATAAGGCTTATGAAATGTTGCAAAATTTTGAACCCGAAGCAGATGAGGAAGAAAATAATCTTATCAGCGAAATTGATCCCGATAGCTTTGAAATTACATCTTGTGCTGATGCTGATTTTGAAGTAAAAGGCAAGAATTTGGAACGTTTGGTAGCCATGACGAATTTTGATAATGACGAAGCATTATACCGTTTCCAGCTAATTTGGAAGAGCCTTGGAATAGATGCCGCTTTGAAAGAAAAAGGCATTCAAGAAGGCCAGACTGTACGTATTCGCGATATGGTGTTTGAATTTAAAGAATACTAAGATTTAAATTGAGGAGATTGAGAAGAATGGGTTTTGATCGCTCTGCATTACAAGAAGCAAAGCGCATTGTTGTTAAAGTTGGCACCAGTACTATAACCTATGCCAATGGAAAACGAAATTTTGCGCAGATTGACCGTCTGGCACGTGAGCTTTCTGACTTGCAGAATCAGGGGAAAGAAATGATTTTAGTTACTTCCGGTGCGGTGGCTGTAGGGGTGGATCGTCTTGCTTTGCCGGAAAAGCCGAAAACGATTCCCGGCAAACAGGCTGCTGCTGCAGTGGGGCAGGGTATACTTATGCATACCTATGAGAAACTTTTTGCGGAATATGGGCAAATTGTAGCACAGGTACTGCTGACCAAAACAGAATCTGTAGATCGGCATCGCTATACAAACTCGCGCAATACTTTTATGGAATTGTTAAGAAGCAGGGTTATTCCGATAGTTAATGAGAATGATGTTGTAGCTTTAGACGAATTAAAAATTGGCGATAATGATAATATGTCGGCATTAGTTGCAGGTATTGTTGATGCAGATTTAGTTGTGATACTTTCTGATGTTGACGGCTTGTATACCGCTAATCCACAAACACATCCTGAAGCTGAGCTGATAAGTATTGTCAATGATATCACGCCGGAAATAGAGGCCAGCGCCGGAGGTGTTGGTAGCTGTTTGGGAACTGGCGGTATGTTTACTAAGATACAGGCTGCCAAAGCAGCAACCAGTTCTGGGATTCATCTGGCTATTGCGCGCGGTGATGAAAAGAATGCTATCTCCCGGATTTTACAAGGTGAAGATCTTGGAACGGTTTTTGTTTCCAAAGAAAATAGATTGCAATTTCGTAAACGCTGGCTGGCATTTGGTGCTCGAATTATGGGCAAAATTGTCATTGATGAGGGCTGTGCTAACGCAGTACGCAAAGCCGGCGGCTGTAGCATTTTGCCTGCTGGCATTATCGCTGTGGAGGGCCAATTTGAAGCAGGCAATACTGTCAGTGTGGTAGACTCGGATGGACGTGAGTTGGCGCGCGGGTTGAGTCATTATGGTTCACAGGAAATAGAACAGATAAAAGGCGCCAAGACTTCTGAAATAGAAGCAAGGATTGGACACAAAAATTATGACGAAGTCATTCATCGTGATGATCTTATTATTTTGTGAGAGGATGAACCTGTATGACGACTTATGATTTGGTTCGTGCTAAGGCAGAAGCTGCCCATAAAGCGGCGGCTGAGCTAGCGGTAACTTCTACGATTATCAAAAACAAAGCTTTATTAGCGATGGCGGCAGAATTAGAATTCAAAAAAGACGAAATTTTGGCGGCTAATGTTAAAGATATGGTGGCAGGGCGTACTAACGGCATGAAAGACTCCATGTTGGACAGATTAGAGCTCACCCCAGAGCGTATCATTG
>CAYVGQ010000062.1:0-5904 GCA_964450295.1 uncultured Phascolarctobacterium sp.
AAAGAAAAATATGATGCTTGGCTGATTGTTGACGATGCTCATGGGGTTGGGGTAATCGGTAGGGATGGAAGCGGTACTGCTGCTCATTATAAAATGCAGGGTAAAATAGATTTGCAGGTCGGGACCTTGAGTAAAGCTTTAGCATCCGAAGGCGGCTATGTAGCCGGCAAAAAACTTGTGGTGGATTATCTTATCAATAAATCACGACCCTTTATTTTTTCGACGGCTTTAGCACCTGCAACAGTGGCGGCCGCTGCAGCAGCACTGCAACTATTACAAAGACAACCGGATCAATATCTGTCAGCACTGTGGTCGAACGCTTCTCTGATGCGGACATTATTGCGGGAGGAAGGTCTGACGGTAATTGCCGGCGAGACACCGATAATTCCCGTCATAGTCGGCGATGCAGAGCTGACTATGATATTTGCTGCTAAACTTAGAAAACGCGGTATTTTAGTTGTTGGTATTAGACCTCCCGCAGTTGCGCAAGGAGGTAGCAGACTACGTATTACTGTTACGGCAACTCACACTAAACTACAGCTGCGTCAGGCTGCCGCAACTATAGGCAGCGTCTGGCGTGAATTAAAAGATAAAAAGAAAGAAGGCAAAAAATGTTAGGACTGGGTGTTACTGCAACTGATACAGAAATGGGAAAAACAGTAGTAAGCGGCGCACTAGCTTCCGCACTATGGCAAAGAGGATATCATACCGGGGTTTATAAACCGGCTGCTTCGGGCTGTGTGCGTAGCGGTGTCGGAAAACTTTTTTCGACTGATGCTGAATTTTTGTTACGTTGTGCGGGAATGCAGATGGAAGTTCATGACGAGGTAGTCCCCTATGTTTTGGAGGCGGCCTTGACTCCTGCAGAAGCCGGCAAACTTGCACATATGACGCTGAAACCAAAAAAAATGCTGACCGGTGCCAAGAAAATGCTTGCAGAACATCAGGTAAGTATCGTGGAAGGAGTTGGGGGTATTGCCACACCTCTTACAGAAAAATATTTGGTCAAAGATTTTTTTAAAGATTTGTCGTTGCCTGTTGTAATAGTTGTGCAAGCAGTTTTAGGCAATGTCAATCATGCGGTGCTTACAGCCGAATATGCTCAAAAATACGGGCTTAAAGTACTGGGTGTTATTGTTAATAATTGGGATGAAGCGAATGCGGGGCATCTAGAGCGCAGTAATCTTTACTATTATGAGCAGCTAACCGGATTGCCGATTCTGGGAAAACTGCCGGTGATACCGGACAAATTATTAAAGAATTTTGACAGTAACGGTATTGCCAAAATAACGGAAGAGTGTGTCGAGATAGATAAAATATTGGAGCTGGCGGGAGGACAATGAAAATGAATCAATGGGAAAGATTGGACAAAGAGTATGTTTGGCATCCTTTTACACAAATGCAAGGTTGGAATGAAAACGAACAATTGGTTATAGATCACGGTGAAGGTATATTCTTATACGATACTGAGGGGAAAGCTTATTATGATGGCATTTCTAGCCTATGGGTAAATATCCATGGGCATCACCGGGCTGAGATCGACCGAGCGGTCAAAGGACAGCTGGCTAAAATTGCGCATACTACATTACTGGGCCTTATTAATAAACCTTCGGCAGAATTGGCACAAAAATTAGTTGCGATAACGCCTGAAGGATTGAATAAAGTTTTTTACTCTGATGATGGTTCTACCGCCGTAGAAGCAGCGGTAAAGATTGCCTTTCAGTATTGGCAACATAAAGGAAGGTCAGAAAAACAACAGTTTATAAATTTAGGAGATTCGTATCATGGCGACACTGTTGGCGCCGTCAGTGTCGGTAATATCGATATTTTTCACAAAGTCTATCGACCTTTGCTTTTCAATACTAAAAAAATGACCTGCCCTTCGTTTTATCACAGTAAGATAGTCGGTCTTGACAGCGAAGCAAAATTTCTCGCTTATTTGTTGGACGAATTGGAAACATATCTGCAAGCTAATAGCAATAAAATCGCAGCGATGATTATTGAACCTCTTGTGCAAGCGGCAGCCGGCATGCTGATGCAGCCGCAAGGTTATATTAAAGGAGTTCGTGCACTGACAAAAAAATATGAGGTCCTGTTAATCGTTGACGAAGTGGCCACAGGATTTGGGCGCACGGGAAAAATGTTTGCTTGTGAAAACGAAGGCATACAACCTGATATAATGTGTCTTTCCAAGGGAATAACCGCAGGTTATTTAGCACTTGGAGCGACGCTGACAACAGATGAAATTTACAAGGCTTTCCTAGGTGAAGCAACTGAATACAAAACCTTTTATCACGGACATTCTTATGCAGGCAATCCTTTGGCTTGTGCGGCTGGAATTGCCAGTCTGGATATTTTTGCTCAAGAGAAAGTCATCGAAAATCTATCACCCAAGATGGAGGTCATTGCCACCCATATAAAAAACATGAATAAGATGAAATATGTCGGTAATGCGCGGCAATGCGGTATGCTTGCAGGTATTGAGTTGATACTTGATAAAGAATGCGGACAATCTTTTGATCCGAAGCTGCTCGTGGCCGGAAGAATCTGCCAGACAGCGCGCAAACACGGCCTTATTGTACGTAACATTGGAGACGTTATTGTTTTTATGCCACCGCTAGTAAGCACCCCACAGCAGATTGAAGCAATGCTTTGTCTGCTGGAGCAAGCCATGCAAGAAGTTTTTGCTCAAGTTCCTTCCGGATTTGAAGTTGATTTTTCTGATTCCTGTGCATTTTGATTTTTAGTAAAAAAGACGCTCTAAAAAGGAGCGTCTTTTTTTGTCCGCTGTGATATAATAAAATTTATAGAATAATTTAATGTTATTATTCTTTCTAGATGATATATGGGGGTGAGCTTATGGAAGAACCAAAATTTTTGATCATTACAGGGATGTCCGGAGCAGGTAAGACGCAGGTAGTGCGGACATTGGAAGATATGAACTTTTTTTGTGTTGATAATCTACCTCCGGCGCTCATTCCCAAGTTTGCTGAATTGTGTCGTCAGACGCAAGCTCGTAATACAGCTCTAGTAGTTGATGTGCGCGGCGGACGTTTTTTTGATGAGCTAATCGAGATTTTAGACGAAATGCAAGCCATGGGACATGAATACGAACTTTTATATCTCGATGCGTCAGACAATAGTTTGATCAGACGCTACAAAGAGACCCGTCGGCGTCACCCGTTGGGGCAGGGGAAAAGCCTCAGTGAAAATATTGCTGTTGAGCGTGAACAACTTACAGAAATGCGTAATCGCGCCGATCATATTATCGATACTACGGATATGCCTCCTGCGGAGCTTAAGGAGAAAATCTGGAAACTTTATTCCGGCAGCGGCGGTGTAGAGCGCATGATAGTATTAGTACAGTCCTTTGGTTTCAAGCATGGACTGCCTTTGGACAGTGATATGGTGCTAGATGTAAGATTTTTGCCCAATCCGTTTTACGAAGAAGATTTAAAACGCTTGACGGGCAATGATCAGTCTGTGGCTGACTTTATCTGTCGTTTTCCGCAGACCTTTCAGTTCCTGAAAAAAGAAGAGGAGATGCTTGATTTTTTACTGCCGCAGTATATTGCCGAAGGCAAAAGCCAGCTGGTACTAAGTGTTGGTTGTACTGGCGGGCAGCATCGTTCCGTTTTTATCGCCAATCGTCTTTACGAATTTTTGCGTACGCAGGGCTATGCTGTGCAACTTGCACACCGTGACCTTCAGCGCAAAAACAAATAAAAGGAGGTTCCTATGGGTTGGATCAGTTGGCTGTGTCCGGGAATAAACCTGAAACGCTGGCTGTTGCTTTTTGCAGGCGGCGTGTTATGCTGCGCCATAGGGTTGGCGCTATTTTTTAATTATAGGTTTATGGGTTTTGTAGAAGAAATGCTTTTTCGCATGTCCTACCTTACTACCGGTCAATACTCTAATACAGTTTCGATGCTGACGGGCTTAACGTCTTTAGGCAGCGGTTTGTTTATTATGTATTACGCAACGCGGAAAATCATTCGTTCGGTTGTTGAAGCAGTAATGCCTGACAACAATGCTTCGTTGATGGAAATCATTTTCACGCAGCGCAAACTTACGCGTGGTCCGGCAATAACAGTTATAGGCGGAGGCACAGGGCTTTCTACTTTGTTACGAGGCATGAAGTATATTACCAACAATTGTACGGCTGTAGTTACTGTTGGCGATGATGGAGGTTCTTCCGGACGCCTACGCAAAGAAATGGGGATTATCCCTCCGGGGGACCTGCGCAACTGCCTAGTGGCCCTTGCAGATCGTGAACCATTAATGGAGCGAATCATGCAGTATCGGTTTAAAGGTGATTCGCCCTTGGCTGGGCATAGTTTTGGAAACCTGTTTATTGCTGCAATGGCTGAAGCGGAAGGCGGTATGGAAGCAGGTCTTGCAGCAACCAGCCAAATTTTAAATGTCCGCGGCAAAGTTGTTCCTTCAACACTTAAGGATATACGGCTTAAAGCACAAATGACGGACGGCAGTATTATACGCGGTGAATCGGAAATACCTAAAGCGCACAAACGCATTCACAAGATGTCAATGGAACCGGCAGATGCTCCGGCGGCAGCCAGTGCTATACAGGCTATTTTGAATGCTGACATTTTGATTTTTGGACCGGGCAGTTTATACACTAGCGTTATACCAAATCTTTTGGTTGATGGTATTCGCGAAGCGGTGCTTAAATCTGAAGCTGTTAAAATATATGTCTGCAATGTCATGACGCAACCAGGAGAAACTGACTGCTACGGGGCCTATGAGCATGTGCAGGCACTTATTAAGCATGCCGGCAAGCAGTTTTTGAATTATGTTATTGTTAATGACCAACGCATTACCGCGGCACAATTGGCACAATATCATGAAAAAGGTTCGATGCCGGTTACCCCGGATGTCGAAAAAATAGAACAGCTTGGGATTCAGGTCATTCCGACGCGCCTTATCAGCAACAAGGACCTGGTTCGGCATAACCCGCAGAAATTGGCGCAGGTTATCATTTCTTTGGTTTATCGGCTGAGGTTGTTCGGCAAAGGAATACAATTTTTTGATTATTTCTTTATGCGGCAAAGCATGCGTGAGCTAAAGAAAAAGTAAATATAAATTACAGAGGAGGATGTCCGGTGTCTTTTTCTAACGACGTAAAAAATGAACTGGCAAGGTTGGAAATAGGCAGACAATGCTGTGAAAAAGCTGAATTGCTTGGCTTATTGCGTATGAGCGGTGCGATTGTTTTACGCGGACGCAACATGGGCATCCATTTTTCAACTGAGAATGCGGCGTTGGCAAGACGAGTATTGCAACTCTTTAAAAATAACTACGCAATTAAAACAGAAGTGGTTATAACAAGATCGCGACGGCTTAAAAAAAATAATCGCTATCAGGTTAAAGTATTACCGTCGCCGGAAGCCGGCAAAGCCCTCTCGGAACTACAGCTACTGCCTTCGGAAAATCAGGATCAAAAGACAACGTTGTTAACATTGCCATGTTGTCGTAAAGCTTTTCTGAGAGGAGCTTTTTTAGCCGGCGGTTCTATTAGCAGACCGGTCAGTGATTATCATCTAGAAATGGTGACGGAAAATCAAAACTTTGCGAAAATGATTATGAAAATTATGCAAGGATTTTCGTTGCCAGTTAAAATAACTGACCGCAAAAATGATTATATAGTTTACCTTAAAGAAGGGAACGGAATAACTGCATTTTTGTCTATTGTTGGTGCACATAATGCCCTGCTCGAGTTTGAAAATGTACGGATAGTCAAAGAGATGCGGAATAATGTCAACCGCATTGTTAACTGTGAGACGGCGAATTTAAATAAAGTAGTTCGGGCTGCCGTACAACAGCTTGCGAGCATTAAATATATAGAACAACACCTCGGCTTTGCTAAATTGCCTCTGGCGTTGC
>CAYVGQ010000062.1:5914-6945 GCA_964450295.1 uncultured Phascolarctobacterium sp.
AGCCGATTTGACCGAAGGGAAGATTGGAAAATCGGGAATTAATCATCGTTTGAAGAAATTGCAACATTTAGCTGAAGAGCTGGGGATGAAAACGGAATGAACGGCATTTGGAAAAAATATAAAAAAAATATTGCTTTAATAGCGTTAGTGATAGTGCTTTTAGCCGCAGGAACAATTTTCTATGCAAGTTATGATTATCAGAAGTATTGCCGCGAAGCAGTGCCGATTTTGGAGTATCACGGTATCGGTGACGCAGGCGGCTGGTCGAAGAGCTTATTTGTATCGACGGAGACCTTTGAAAAGCATTTGCAATATCTGCATGATAACGGTTATAGAATGGTATCGGTAAAAGAAATGGGGGAAGCCTTTGCCGAAGGAAAATCTACCACTAAAATGGTAGTTCTGACATTTGACGATGGTTATTTAGATAATTATACTAATGTCTTGCCGCTACTTAAAAAATATGGGGCGACGGCAACTTTTTTTATCGTACATAGCAAAATCGGTCATTATCGGTATATGAAGTACGATCAGATTAAGGCGCTGATTGACAATGGTATGGAAATTGGTTCGCATACTATCAATCATCAGATTTTGACTGATATAAAACCGGAATATTTGAGTTGGGAGCTGGCGACATCAAGATATTTTTTCAAGAAAGACTTTAATGGTTATGTAGTACGCTCGCTTTCATACCCTAACGGCAAATATAATTCCGAGATTATGGCAGACAGTGAAAAATACGGATATTATTGGGCTGTCACAGGTAATGCAGGCACCGTAAGCAAAAAAACAATAGAACAAACACCTTTAGCATTAGGACGCATTTATGTCAACGATGAAGATGACGGGGTACAAACATTTGTAGAAAGGCTGCGTTATTCTTATTGGGTTGGCTATATTAAAGAACGCGGCATCAATATTCATTTTTTTCGCAACATATAATAAATTACGTTTAAATACTTGCAGAAATCTGTAAAAAACGGTAAAATAATATAAGTAATTAAAACATATTGGGGGTACTTGAGATG
>CAYVGQ010000063.1:0-2353 GCA_964450295.1 uncultured Phascolarctobacterium sp.
CAGAACAGTTAGTAGGCCGCAATGTTATCGTAATCGCCAATCTGAAAGCTGCCAAGCTACGCGGCATCGAATCCAAAGGCATGCTGCTGGCTGCTTCAGACGGCGAAGGTAATCTAGTGCTGGCCGACGCCCCCGGCATTGCCTCGGGCAGCAAGGTGAAATAAAATGTCGCGTACAGGTTTATTCGATTCCCATGCTCATCTGGATTCTGATTATTTCACAGACGATCGCGAAACTCTGCTTAGGCAGCTGCAAGAGGAGCTGGACGGTATCATCAATCCCGGTTGCGATGAAGAATCCTCACAGTTTGCCGTTGCTCTGGCCGAAAAATATGATTTTGTCTATGCCGCTGTAGGTTGGCATCCCGAAGACCTGCAGAAAATAACTACAGGTAGCTATCTTGAGCAGCTGGCGGCTTGGGCCGTACACCCTAAAGTTGTCGCTATCGGCGAAATAGGACTCGATTATTATTGGAAAGAAAATGAACCGAAGGACGTGCAGAAACGCCGCCTTTTGGAACAGATTGACTTAGCCAAACAATTCGACCTGCCGGTGATAATTCACGACCGCGACGCTCACGGCGATATTTTAGAAATTTTCCAAAAAGAAGTAAAAGGAGTGCGCGCAGTTTTCCATTGCTATTCCGGTTCGCTGGAAATGGCCAAAGAACTGCTTAAAAGAGGCTTTTATCTTGGCTTTGGCGGCACTTCTACCTATAAAAATGCCGCCAAAGTACGCGAGGTTTTGCAGTATGTGCCCAATGAGCTGTTACTTTTTGAAACAGACTCACCGTATCTGACGCCGGTTCCCTACCGCGGCAAACGTAATCAGCCCGGTTATACCGAGCTGGTAGCTCGCAAGGCGGCCGAGATTCGTGGCACCACTTTTGAAGCATTGGCGGAACAAACAACAAAAAATGTGAAAACACTTTTTAATAAAATCAAATAAAAATTAAAAGTCTGCTCTATTTTGAGCAGGCTTTTTTAATGCCAAAAAATTCTTTTGCGAAGGACTTAAAACAAGTATCTGCCCCACATAGTAGTTTTAAGTTATCGTTCCTTGCAAAAGCACTAATGTATATATATAAGCGACGATTTGACAAATAATTTTTACTTATGGTAAAATTATACGTCTTTAGAAGGAGGTACAATTATGCCGAATAAAAAATCTCTATATAGAGTCGTAGAAATTTTGTCGCTGCTTTTTTTGGGCATTCTAATTTTCAGCGCCATCTGCTTAGCTCAAAGTAAAGAAGTTGTCTTACGCTATGACGGACAAGAAACGATTATTTCGAGTATGCTCGAAGAACCGCGTGCTATTTTAGAAGAAGCGGGCGTCAAAGTTGGTAAAGAAGACAACATCCTTGTTTCCCCAACTCATACCGAAAAAGCACCTAAAAAAATTATCGAACTTAGACGTGCACTGCCTGTAACGGTAGAAAATAATGGCACCAGAAAAAAAATCTATACAGGGAAAGGCACTGTCGGCGAAGCACTAAAAGCTTTGAATATCAGTTGCAAAGGCAAGACTGTCTATCCGGATTTAAACACACCGGTTACAGCCGATCTTGAGATACATATCTTGGGACGCTGTGACGAACTGAAAGAAGAAGTGCAGATGATAGAACCTCCTGTAGAATTTGTAGACAATCTGGAAAAACCCTACGGAGAGAATAAAATTTTAGAACCCGGCAAACCCGGCAAAATGAAGATTACCAGCAAAACCATACTGAAAGACGGTCTTTTTCAGACCCATATCATTGGCAACGATGTTATCGAAGCTCCTGAATGCAAACGTATAGAACGTGGCATGGCACGTTCTATTGAAACAGCACGCGGACGGATGGGCTATAATAAAGTTTTGACCGTTGAAACAACAGCCTATACTTTAGGTGAAGGCAGCGGAACGGGACTTACTGCCATTGGCATAGCGCCGTATGAAGGCATTGTCGCCGTTGACCCAAATGTTATCCCGTACTATACCAAACTCTATATTCCCGGTTATGGCATTGCTATGGCCGGCGATACCGGCGGTTCTATCAAAGGCAATCGTCTGGACGTATTTATGAATGACTGGCACAAAGCCATTCAATGGGGACGCCGCACTTTGGACGTCTATGTTTTAGACTGAGCAAATAATTGGAGGCGTGAACTTGCTTAAAGAAGTTCTCGTAGTAGAAGGAAAAATGGATACAGTGGCGATTAAACGCGCACTGGAAGCCGAGACTATTGAAACGGGCGGTTTTAATCTGGCTCCGCATACCCTGCGACAGATTGAAGCCGCATATAAAAAAAGAGGAATAATTATTCTGACTGATCCCGATTGTGCCGGCGAAAGGATTCGGCGTTTTCTG
>CAYVGQ010000063.1:2363-6560 GCA_964450295.1 uncultured Phascolarctobacterium sp.
CAAAAGATATTTATGTCATCTTTCTATAATTTCCAGGGCCAGGCCTTTGTACCCAAAAGCGATGCGACTGCCAATAATGATGTTGGCATTGAACAGGCACAGCCGGCAGCTATTCTGGAGGCTTTAGGCAAAGTACGGCATCAAGAATACAAACCGACAAATGAATTTACGGCCCATGACTTATGGCAGAACGATTTGGCAGGAGCCGGTTATGCATCCGATCGTCGCGACAAAATGGGCGCACTGCTGGGAATCGGCTATGGTAACGCTAAAAAATTCTTAGAACGGCTCAACAGCTACGGCGTTACCCGTAGCGAGTTTGACGAAGCACTAGCAAAGTTAGGAGCACAATATGGATAAACCCATTATCGCCAGGCGCGAAGTTACTAACCACATATTACACACCTTTAAATTGAGAGCCGATAAAAGGCTGGGGCAGAATTTTTTAATTGATGAAGAAATCGTCAATAAGATTGTAGCCGCAGCCGAATTAACAGCTACGGACACAGTACTTGAGGTCGGACCGGGCATCGGTACGCTAACCCAAGGACTGGCACTTAGCGGCGCCCGGGTCGTAGCGGTAGAACTTGATAAAAGACTCTTGCCCGTACTGGCTAAAACCCTGGACGGTTATGATAATGTAAATATCGTCAGCGGCGATATTTTAGAAGTCGATATTAAAGCCATTGTAGGCGCACCAACTTTTAAGGTAGCGGCCAATTTGCCCTATTATATTACAACACCCATCATTTTTAATCTGCTAGAACAACGCCTGCCCATGGAAAGTTTGGTAGCCATGGTGCAAAAGGAAGTAGCCGAGCGGATGGTGGCTAAGCCCGGCGGCAAAGATTACGGCGCTTTGTCCGTATCAATTCAATATTATACCGAGCCGGAAATCGCGTTTCTCGTACCGCCGGAGTCCTTCATTCCCGCTCCCAATGTGGACAGTGCCGTTATCGTCTGCAAACGCAGAGCGACTCCACCGGTAACGGTTTGTGATGAAAAACTGTTTTTTAAAGTAGTCAAAGCAGCTTTTTCCGTGCGCCGTAAAATGCTTAGCAACGCCCTTAAAAACATGGGCATTACCAGTGTACAAGCTACGGCTTGGCTACAAAAGGCCGGCATCGACCCTAAACGTCGTGGCGAAACCCTGTCGCTGGAAGATTTTGCCACCCTAACGAATTCTTTCAACGAAGTGATAGCGGCAGAAAAACACGCATAGAAAGCAAGGTAGAGTCCAATGAAAAAAATTGCAATAATCAGATGTCTGCGCACCAGTAATAAATGTACCGGTAGCGGTTGCCTAAAAGCTTTTAACAATAAGACCAATGCTTTTGTTTTTGCAATAAATATTTGTGCTAAAAACTTCAGATCAACCTTTGGAATCAGTTTTTCCTCTAAATTTATGACGGTGCGCCGTACTGTGAAGATTTATGCATAATAGGGCCTAGTACGCACCCACAGAGCGGTTTTGTAAACAACCTTATAGGTATCCTGCCTAAAAACAACCTTCTGGGTTGTTCTGCTTTATCCAAATTACGGTTAAAATCTTTGCAAATAAAAATTTTAACCGAGGTGGAAAAAATGAGCAAGCATACCTACAATACTATCGGGCAGAAACTATACCTGCTGCGCGTAGAAATGGGTCTAACTCAAAATCAACTGGCCGAACGCTGTGATATATCAGTTAATTATTATGGACGCATTGAGAGGGAAGAATGTAACTGCAGCGTCAATTTGCTGGATGCCATTGTGAAGGTTTTTGGTAAAGAAATAGACTTTAAGTAAAACTTTTTTAGTAAGAATAACAATGATGGGAAATTAAAGATGATGATGTCTTGTAGGGGAGGAAGAAACGTGATAGAATGATTAAGTATATAAAAAAAGTATTCATAATACAATTAAATAAAAGCACATTATTTATGAAAAAATATAAAATAATAGCATTGTTTAAAGCACCCAAATATAAGTAAAAATGGCAATTTCTCTAACCCAAAAGTCCATTGGTGCTAGAACAAGCATAAATTATCAATACAAAAATTTTGCACTGTAATTAGATAAAGGTGAGTTATGTTAGAAAAATGTAAAATTAACCAAACTAGCAGTACTATTAATAATAAAATTCTTATTTTAGGGATTTGTTTATTAGTTGTAGACTATTTAGCAATTATAAGTGCGGAGCTAAGTGCCTTTTTTTTAAGAAACCTGCTGGTACCTAACGGCGGGTTACTTCGTATTTCCTGGCTAAACTTCTGGGTTGTTTTTCCACTGCTGTATATACTGTTTATTAATGTCCAACAACTTTACACTCGCAGAACACAATTCTGGCAAATTATTGAAAAACTTTTTCAAGCCTCACTTTATGCTATTGTTGCCATTGTCCTTGTTTTATATCTTGCTCAAATAACTGCTTCTACCTCAAGGTTATTTATAGTATTATTATGGTTTCTTAGTTTTATTTATCTTACAATCTTCCGCTATGTCACAAAAAAAGTTTTAGAAAAAATGCAGCTACTGCAAATACCGATACTTATTATTGGCGCAGGTAAAACAGCAGAACTCTTAGTAAAAGGAACGCTTAATGATGCCGGCATAGGCTATAAAATCATTGGACTTTTAGAAGATAATCATGTCAAACGGGGCATTTTAAACAAATTTCCTGTTTTAGGTACATTTGCTGATGCAGAACAAGTTATCAAAGACAAAGGCGTGCAATATGTTGTTGTCGCAGCACCCGGCTTAGAGCAGGATAAACTAACAAAACTAATCTATAGAGTGCAGCCTCTGGTAAAAAATTTGGGTATCATTCCTAACCTAGTTGGTGTGCCCATGGGCGGCATAGCAGTAGAAAGCCTCTTTAATGAAAAACTGATGATGCTGCGGCTGAAGAACAATCTTGCCAGACCCTTAAACAGATGGCTAAAAACCTTGTTTGACTTTGTCTTGACGTCAGTAGGCACTATTTTAATATCACCAATTTTATTATTTATTGCCCTTTGGATTTACATCGATTCCCCGGGCCCCGTTATTTTTAAGCATAAACGCATAGGTAAAAATGGTAAACCTTTTTATTGTTACAAATTTAGAAGCATGTGCGTAGATGCCAACACCAAACTGGAGAATCTGTTAAAAAATAATCCGGAAGCAAAAGCAGAATGGGAGCACGACTTTAAGCTAAAAAATGATCCGCGGGTCACAAAATCAGGCGCCTTTTTGCGTAAAACCAGCCTGGACGAATTACCGCAAATCTTCAATGTGCTTAAAGGCGAAATGAGCCTTGTAGGGCCACGCCCAATTATTCAAGCAGAATTAGAACGTTACGGCGAATATGTTAGCGACTATTTAATGGTCAAACCGGGCATCACCGGCATGTGGCAGGTAAGCGGCCGTAGCGACATCGACTATGAAAATCGTGTCTTGCTAGACAGTTGGTATGTACGTAATTGGAGCGTGTGGCTAGATATAGTAATGTTGTTCAAAACATTTAAAGTTGTGTTGTTAAGAAAAGGTGCGTATTGAGGGGAAAGGTTGCAGTGGAATGGTGAAATATGACTACCTTGTAGTTGGCAGCGGCTTATTTGGCAGCATTTTTGCATACGAGGCCAATCAAAGAGGGAAAAAAGTACTTGTTATTGATAAGAGACCTAATATTGCGGGCAATGTTTATACGCAAGCAATAGAAGGTATAAACGTGCATATGTATGGCGCTCATATTTTTCATACTAATATGAAGCCTGTTTGGGAGTACATCAATCAATTTGCAGAGTTTAATCGTTTTACCAACAGCCCTGTGGCCAACTATCATGGTGAATTATATTCTCTGCCTTTTAATATGTACACTTTCAATAAAATGTGGGGCGTGGTAACACCTCAAGAAGCCGCCGCAAAAATAGAAGAACAGAAAAGCCAAGCCGGCATAGCAACTCCACAAAATTTGGAAGAACAAGCAATCGCACTTGTCGGCCTGGATATTTACGAAAAATTAATCAAAGGATATACCGAAAAACAATGGGGAAGATCCTGCAAAGAATTACCGGCATTTATTATCAAACGTCTGCCGGTACGTTTTACTTTTGATAACAACTATTTTAATGCTCTTTATCAAGGGATTCCCATTGGCGGCTATACGCAGATGGTGGCAAAGATGCTGCAGGGAATAGAAGTGCAGCTCAATGTGGACTATCTGAAAAATAAGGA
>CAYVGQ010000063.1:6570-6908 GCA_964450295.1 uncultured Phascolarctobacterium sp.
CTTAGATAAAATAGCTAAAAAGATAATTTATACAGGGCCGCTTGATGCCTATTTTGGTTATAAACTGGGTGCGTTGGAATATCGTTCCGTAAGATTTGCCCATGAAGTGCTGGATCAACCTAATTTTCAGGGGAATGCAGCAGTTAACTATACTGATAAAGAAACACCGTGGACAAGAATTATTGAGCATAAATGGTTCGAGTTTGGTAAAGACAAAGAAGGCAAGGATTTGCCTAAAACAGTAATTAGCCGTGAATACAGCAGTGAGTGGACGGTAGGAGACGAACCGTATTACCCGGTCAACGATGCTAAGAACAGTAATTTATACGCAGACTATA
>CAYVGQ010000064.1:0-6892 GCA_964450295.1 uncultured Phascolarctobacterium sp.
TGCTTTATCTATGGGTACAGTATTTTTACGGGCGGCAGGAATATCCTTCAGCTCGTTTTGCAACTTTGTGTTGATTACCTGTTCATATAGGCCGGGGATTAGCATTTGTAACGCTCCTTTTGGCAAAATCTGACTTTGTCTATACTTATAAGTACAATTCTTTATTCAAAAGCTAAAAAGAAAGAGCCCCACACAACTGCAGGACTCTAAAGATTTTCGATATGACTGCAGCCGGCTGTCATCTTTTCGAACAAGCCCTGGAGCTTTGTGCCCGGTCTTTCAACAGGCTTATCGTTAATAATACATATATTGTAGTCGGATTTGCGAATGATGTCAATGGAAACAGCGCTCGTGCTTGTATCTAAGACTGAAGGGAAATGCCGGCGAACGAAAAAGTATTGAGTTGCAGAATATCGAAAAATTCTTAAAAATATGACTTCTTAAGTGGATGTTATTAAATGTCGATGTTATTTTTTGTTTAATGGTTCTGCTTCTTTTAATTGACAGTAAATCTTGAATGTGATATTTTGAAGTCGTAGAAAAAAGATAGGCGGTGGCAGTAATGATTAATATATCAATACCGGCGATTTGGATAGCATTTTTAGGTGCTTTGTTGGGTGCGATGCTCGGCGTGGGTTTATCAGTTTGGTTCATAAAAAAAGAGGTTCGGCGCGAAGTAAGACGAATTGAGAATGAATATAAATTTCTTCTGGTGCAAGGGCTAGTTGGTGGGATTATGAAATATTTTATAAAAGATGATGCAATGCAGGACAGCATGGAAAAACAACAGCCCACAACAGATAAATAATCTTCAGCAGACGAGGCTATTAATTAACAAATCTAGATAATAAATAATATTTGTTGAAAAAGATCAAGTAGTTTGGTAAGATAAATGCAAGCAGAAATGCTTAAATAATATTTAAAGGAAGTGAAAAACATGAAATTAAGAAGTATTTTTTCTGTGTTTGCAGCTTTGGTTGTATTAAGCATCGGTACTTTGGCCTTTGCAGCACCCAGCTCTTTGGAACAAAGCAGAGCGGCTATTGAAGCAGCTAAAGCCGAAATCCCTGCCAGCTGCAATTTCCTCGGTTATGCAACTGAAGGAGATGAAAGCATTATCACCTTCCAAGACCCCAATACTTTGGAATATTATTATGTAACGGTTAAAACAGCTACATCTAGGGTAGATGAAATTGATGTTAAAGGCGCAACCTTTGTGAAGGGCAGCACGATTATCAATAAAACTCCGGCCGATATCGAAAAGTTAGTACTTGAAGCGTATCCCAATGCACGCAATATCGTAGTCAGCATGGATAAGGACGGCAACAATTCTTACTACGAAGCCGAGTTTACAACGGATAAATTTGATGGCGAAGTAAAATTAAATCCGGCAACCGGCGTTATTTTTGAGCGTGAATTGGACTATCATTAAGCAACAAGAAAAATAAAGCCTGAAGCAGTACAAATAAAATAAACCGCTTCCAATGCCGGAAACGGTTTATTTTATTTGTACTTCTATTTTATAAATATATTCGTTAATATTATCTGTAAGCCAGAAGTTTTTGACTGAAGTAATGTATAAATCAGAAAGAGGTGTTATTTTATGCTGACTGCAGTATTCGGAAAGTAAATTAATATGCTTATCATGCTTATTCATGTATAATCCGCTGAAATATGTGGTCAGATAAATTCCTTTCGGTTTAACGACAAAGTTGAATCTGTTGAGTCTGTTAAAAATTTGATAAAAATAATTTTTGATATATTTGTGCTTTTTGGGATTACTCAGTACGTTTTTATCAACTATATAGCCAAAGGTATGGTTGTGGAGCGGAATACGTTTAGCTAAATCAATGAACAAATCAGCTGAGATTTTTGTTCGATCTTTAAAATTCAATTTTGGATCGATAAAATTGCTGATACATAAGAACTCTTCCTCGTTTGGAACGGAGAGAATTTCGTTGAACTGAATATTTGGCAGTTGGTGGAGCACAAGAATAGATTTATGCAGGTCTTGTTTTATTGCTATCATTTTGCGAATCTGTTCTTCCAGAATAGCTTCTCGGTCGCATAAAATATTTTTATAGTTTTCGTAGGATTTATCAGCCAGATAGGTTTTGATCTCTGATAAGGGCAGGTTAAGTTTGCGCAGCGTAAGAATCAACTCCAAAGCAAATAGTTGGGTGCGCTTATAGTAACGGTAGCCGTTTTCATCGATGACTTCCGGGGTGATTAATCCCAAACTGTCATAGTATAGTAGTGTTTTACGAGGAATTTTACAAAGTTGTGCTAATTCTCCCGTCGTAAAATAATTATAAAATGTTTTTTTCATAAAATAATTTATTATCTCCTTGACTGTCTAGTTGCCATACATAGTACCATGTATTATATAATATTATAGCACATAAATTGTTTGTTGATTAAATTAGGATGAGTTATCAAAAAAATAAAATATTGTTGTTGTCAGGTGACGCAGGTCTTAATAGAGAAGTTGGGTGCAAAACCCACACGATCCCGTCGCTGTAAGGGTGAGCAAGTCCATGTTGATGCCACTGGAGAAATCCGGGAAGGTTTTGGAGAGGTGATGAACCCAAGTCAGAAGAACTGCCTGACGATTGATTTACGGCTGCGTGTGACAGTTTTGGTAATAAAAAAAGCTTTTTAGCTGTTTAATGCCTTCTGTTTTAGCGGAAGGCATTTTTGTTGTGCAAAAATAAAAGGAAGCTGCATGTTGGCATGGCTGCCAGCTGTTGCGGCTGCTTTTGTTGCAATTAATAAATAGTAGTAAAGGGGAGTTGATTATGTTGAAAAAGAGTATATGTAAAGGTACTCTGATGGTAGCGCTTATAACAGGCAATGTCATCTGCGGTACAACAGCCTATGCTGATGAAGGACTGCAACAATTTAATTTGGATCAGATGGTTGTTACAGCAACCAGAACGATGAAGGAGATGCAGGAGGTGCCGTCCAGTGTCAGCGTAGTAACAGCCAAGGACATTGAAGAAAGAAGCGTCAATTCGGTGTCGGAGGCGCTTCAGACTCTGCCGGGCGTCTATTTGAACCAAGTGGCTCTGGGGGGTATTCAGATCAGGGGTTTCGAGTCCAGTGATATTTTGATTCTGCTGGATGGTTTGCCCATGAATACAACTTTTAATAATGGTATGGATTGGGAAATGGTTCCTGTAGAGAAGGTTGCACGTATTGAAGTTCTTCGCGGTGCAGGATCTTCTTTGTATGGTGGGCGTGCTGTCGGTGCTGTAGTTAATATTATTACGAAAGATAATCCCAAGAAGAAGGGCGTAAATATCAATTCCGTAGTTAGTTATGGCAGTAATAATACATGGAAAAAAGCTTTATCGGCAGATGCAAGAGTGAATGAAAAACTATCTTTTGGCGTGGGTTATGAAAACAGGAAATCAGATGGCTTCAAAGGGTATTATTATGCCGGAGCTGCCTCTAAAGGTAGCGGCGGAATTACGCCCGACCATGACCTGCCACAGCTTAGCAGCGGCAAATATATTTTAGGCGGTCGCGGTGCAAAGATCTGGGAAAATGAAAATATTTCGGCTAATATTAAATATGATTTTGACGAAGATAAGTCGCTGAAGTATTCCTTTATCCATACAGAAAGTGACTACCGCTATGATACTCCTTGGACAACGATCTACAAAGACGGGAAACCCGTTTTTAGCGGTAGCGTTGATGTGGGCGACGGTAAAGTGGTGAAACCAAGCTTCGCCAACTATTTAGGCTATGATGGACGTAAAGAGTCTAATCTGCATACTTTGGCTTATAACGATAATAAAAATAAATTTAGTGCTAATTTTGGATACCTTGATATGAAGGTCAATGGTTACAGTAGCCCAAGCAGTCCGACATCCGTGGATTGGACCGGCGCCGGTACTGATTCATTCTACCCCGGCAAGACTTATAATTTTGACGTACAGAAGGCCTGGGATAAGGTAGGCAAGCATTCTATTTTAGTAGGCGGCACTTTTAAACAGGAGAGTTTTGATCAACTGCGTAAATATTTGAGTAATTGGCGGGATCATGATTCTGTAATTACAGGGCAGGGCAATGGCGGCGTTTACGAAAATCATGGCGGTAAAGCACGGAATATAGCGTTGTTCGTACAGGACGAATATCAAATAAGTGATCCGCTGACGATGTATTTTGGTGTACGTTATGACCATTTTACGAAACTGGACGGAAAAAGCAGATATTACGATAAGAATACCGGAGAATTAAAAAGAACATTGGATTATGATGAAGTTAGCTATAATGAAATCAGTCCCAAGGTAGCTTTTGATTATAAGGCCGATGATAGCACTAACTACTATGTTTCCTATGGGCATTCTTTTAATCCTCCTCCTTTGTATCAGGTTTATCGTGATGGCGGCGGCGAAATGGGTAGTGTAGTGGCAAATCCTGACCTTGATCCCGAAACATCGAATACTTTTGAACTCGGTATGAAAAAGAAATTGTCGCAGCAGACTAATTTGGGTGTGACCCTGTATCAGGTTAAAACGGAAGATAAAATTCTTTATACAAGCTATTATAAATCGGGAACAACACCGGCCAAAGTCGAATATAAAAAATACGAAAACTATGGTAAGGAAAAACGCCGCGGCGTGGAATTTTCTATTGATCATAATTTTGATGCTAACTGGGGAACCTATTTTAATTATGCTTGGCAGCAGGGAAAAGTTAGGCAAAATACAGTTGCCGGCACTAATCTAAAAGAAGCTAACAGCTCGGACTATGGCATTCCTAAACATTTGTTGCATGCAGGCGTTAACTATAATAAAGATAAATTTAATGCCGTATTGGATTGTCAGTATGTGAGCGCGCGTCAAGCTCCGGATGCTGTGACCGGTGAATATGGCGCTGAGGATTCCTATTTTATAGTTAATACGGCCTTTAATTACAAGATTGCTAAAGGTACTGTTCTGCAGTTTGGCATCAATAATTTGTTTGACAAAGAGTTTTATGCCAGTGAAGCTACTTCAGGACGTACTTATAATGTAAGTCTGCGTTACAGCTTTTAAATGAATATAGTTAGGATAGGGCAAGGCCCCTATCCTAACTATTTATGGAAGTGAAGAGAACAATGTTTTTTCAAGGTAAGCGTATTTTAGGATACATAATGGGCTTTATTCTGTTTTATGCGCCCTTCGCCCTGTTTCAGAAAACCATCTTTTTCTTTTTTACCGGGAAGTGGCAGCCTCTGACCGTTCATAGTTTATGCCTGCGAATTCAGACTGAACATCTTGCAGATGGTAAACTCTTTTTAATGTCAGCGCCGTTTATTGCCTGTATTGTGATTTTATTTGCAGTTACTTTACTGTTCGGACCCATCTTTTGCGGCAAGCTCTGTCCGGCAGGAGCGTTTACTGAGTATCTAAGTAAATGTATACCGTCTCGATTCCAGATAAGTTGGCGAACCTATACTGAAATTGCGCCGCTACGATATGGGATGCTGGCCGGTTTTGTTTTATTGCCTTTTTTTGATACTCTGCTGGCCTGTGCCTACTGCAATTTCTTTTTATTTGATTTATTTTTTAATTATTTTATTTTTGGTTATTTTATTTCTTTGTCGTCCAGTATGCTTTTAACGCTACTTTTATGGGTTGTGTTGTTTGGTCTCTTTACTAAGGGCGGACGTGGGTTCTGTAATTTCCTTTGCCCCGTAGGGGCGGTGCAAAACCTAATATATTCCTTTAGTAGTCGACTGCCTTTTGTTTATAAATTGCGGATCGACAGGCAAAAGTGTATCGGCTGTCAAAAATGTAGTCGAGTTTGCCCTATGGAATCGATAACGATGGAAGAGCAAAAAGCTGTAAGCTGTATCCATAACTGTATTTTATGCGGTGCCTGTATTAATGAATGCCCTGTAAAAGCCATTACATATGGGAGGTGCAAGCCATGAAAAATAAAATACTGACATTTTTAGCGGCGATGGGAATACCTGTTTCTGCTTGGGGGAGCACTTCCGGTTGTACAGGGACCTGCGGTAACTGCCAGCTGAGTTGTTTCCCGGGTATTTTGGCCGTAGTTATTTTGTGCTGCAAGGTAGGCTACAAAAAAATAGCGGAAAAAAGGCGTGTGGGTTATGAATAAAAGCAGACTAAAAAAATTGTTGTTGCCGGTTCTGGCAATAGTTTGCATGGTTTTATTGGGTGCGTTTAAAACGCTGAATGACGGCGACAGAAGTTACCAAAGATTGGATCTGCATCAGGGTCAAACTGTTGACTGTGTTGTAGATATTGCTAAAATGAGCCGGTTTAAATATTGGCTACAGCCGAATGTCCTAACAGTTGGACTGCGTTGTCGTACGGACCAGACTCTAAATGCCCCGCACTGTGAGGCTGAGGGGATAAAGACCATTGTTTCACAGACCGGCAAAAAGAGTAACTGGAAAAGTTTGCAGGCGGAGGATGTTTTAATTCAGAGAGGTAAAAATATTTTGCCGCTAAATTTAGAACTTTTAGTAGACGCTGATAATATCAAAAGAAGAAATGTGCAGACAGGACAAGTGAAGATTTGGAGCAAGAATGATTTATACGCGGTGATAAATTTGCAGATTATCAATTCTAAATATCAATAAAAGATTTCATAGTAAAATATCCAGGGCTTTTTATGTTAATATTTTTTCTTGTGTCGTAAGTCGATATTAGCGACACACGGTTTTACTGTACCCAAGAAATAAAAAAGGCGCAGAACAAAGTCTGCGCTTATATTTTTTTGGAGCGGGTGACGAGAGTCGAACTCGCGACACGTGGCTTGGGAAGCCACTGCTCTACCACTGAGCTACACCCGCATTGGTTACTGAATTATTATAGCATAACCTTAAAGCCATTGCAACAGAAATGCAAGTGGATGGGGTAGGATGTTT
>CAYVGQ010000065.1:0-6791 GCA_964450295.1 uncultured Phascolarctobacterium sp.
TGTAGTAAGTCTTATTATTGCCGGCATTTTGAAATGGCGCACTTCAGTAGGTGTTTTGGTCAAGAAGAAACAATATTAATAAGCATTTTGCAATAAGCATATAATAAAAAAATATTGAAACGAGAATGAGTGGCGGACATAATATATGTCCGCCACTCATTCTTAAAATCAGTTCTTCTGTTTTTTCGTCAAGTTGTCACTTTCACCGCGTACAACTTCCAGCCAGTCAGTAATTAACCGCTGCATTTTTCCTGTGCCAATATCCTGCAAAATTAAGCCCTTCACAAAATCAGCATGGGGGTAGTCAACTCGCAGTTCCTGTACACTTTTATCGATGTCGCTTTTTTTACTGGTAGCAAACGGCGCAATAATTTTTCCGCTGAAATCATGCGTCTCCAGAAAGGTACGTACTGCCATCGGAGTTGTTTCGTACCAGATTGGATAGCCGATAAAAATTTTTTCATACTTAGAAATATCCGTCAAATTTGCTGCTAAAGCGGGGTTGACTTTTTCCCTTAGTTCCCGTTTCGCTCTCTCGCTGCAAGCATTATAATCTTCCGGATAAGGTTCGAGCGTCTGCAGTCTAAAAAGTTCTCCACCCATAACCGCCTGTATCTGCCATGCCGCCAGCTCGGTATTGCCTGTGTGAGAAAAATACACGATTAAAACTTTCGGATTTGTCGGCAGGTTTTCGGGCTTGCTAATCTGCACCGGCTTATTTTCATCAATCTCTTCGCTACCAATGCCGCCGCAGCCTCCTACAATTATTACCACCAGCAGTCCAAATAGAAAAATCAAGTACTTGTTCAAACGCCGCATAACTACCTCCCACAAGCAATTTTTTATTAATTATACCATAAACACCATAATTTTTTGCTGCTTCTCTGTCACAAGAAAAACTTTTTCACCCGCACCAAGTAAAAGGCAGACCCGACTAATGTCCGGTCTGCCTTTTAGCTACCAATGATATTTCTCGCCACGGCTGATCTTAAACGCACGATAAATCTGCTCTACCAGCAACAGTCGTATCATTTGATGCGTAAAAGTCATTTTAGAAAAAGAGATCCTTTCGTCGGCACGATGCCGCAGTGCTTCAGTATAGCCAAAAGCACCGCCAATAACAAAAGTAATGTGACTGCTACCTGCCAAAGCCAGCTTATCAAATTTTGACGCCAGCTCCGGCGAACTGATTGGTTTTCCTGCAACATCCAACACGATCACATAAGCATTTTCCGGCAGTACCGCCAGCAGTCGTTCTGTTTCTTTTGTCAGCACCTGTTTCTTCTGCGCCGGCGAAGGATTATCCGGCATTCGTTCTTCAGCGATAGCGATAGTTTCCAATTTGCAGAACGGCTGTAACCGTTTAGCAAATTCTTCGATACCTGCTGTCAAGTATTTTTCTTTTATTTTACCAACGCAGGCAATAGTTATTTTCATTTAGCGGTTTTCTTCAGGAATTTCTTCCAAAGTCATATGAATGGTTTTTTCAATTCCGCCTCTCAGAACTACTACGTCCACGCTGTCGCCAACTTGCATTTCTGCCAGTTTAGTGCGCAGTTCTACAACCTTACCAATCTGCTGTCCATTGAATTTAAGAATAATATCGCCGGGGCGTAAACCTGCCTTGGCGGAAGGACTGCCTTCCCAAATCTTCATAACGAAAATACCGTCATGCAGATCGATGTCAAAACCGTAACGAGTAGCAATATCTTTATCGACGAGGCTGGCACCAATATAAGGGCGAACAACGCGTCCTTTTTTAGACAACTCATCAAGAATCGGTTTCGCTGAATTAATTGGGATGGCAAAACCGATTCCTTCAACACCGGAAACGGCAATCTTAGCAGAATTAATACCGACTACTTCTCCCTCAGCGTTAACCAGGGCGCCACCGGAATTACCGGGATTGATAGCCGCGTCAGTCTGAATTAAATCAAATTTGCGCTCACCCAACTGAATGGAACGATTTAGAGCGCTGATTACGCCTGCAGTAACGCTGCCGCGAAATTCTAGCCCTAGCGGATTGCCAATAGCAATAGCGGGTTCACCCACCTGCAAGGTGGAAGAATCGCCAAATTCTGCTACCGGCAAATTTTTTTCATCAATTTTTACTACCGCCAAATCCGTAGCGGCATCCGCGCCTAAAACTTTACCTTTAACGCTGCGTCCATCCGTCAAACTGACAATAATCTCGGACGCGCCTTCAACCACATGATTATTGGTTGCAATCAGCCCGGATTTATCGTAAATAACGCCAGAGCCGGTACCGCGTTCGGTCAGTTGCACACGGTTAAAAATATCGCGTACATAAGCCTTGTTGGTGATGCCGACTACAGCCGGTCCAACTTTTTTAGCAGCTACTACAATCGGAGTATTGCGTGCTCCTGAAAGGCTGACATCTTGCTGTGCCACTGCCGCAGGTTTTTGTTCTTTCACCGCCTCAGCTTTATTATTATTACTGCAACCACCTAGCAGTAAAGTTGCTCCAAGCAAGGCGCATAAAAAAATATTTAAGGTTTTTTTCATGAAACTTTGCATCATTTTAGCACTCCTTAATCATAATTTTTTACTATATTTTCCTGTGATGTCAGATAAATTTTTGTGGTCTCGCCAACCTCATTCGCAGTAAGAATATCACGTACAGTTTTTAAAGCCAGTGACGGTCTGTTGTTCTCTTGACTTAGATGCGCCAAAAAGACCTCTTCCGGAAGTCTGTCCATCTGAGCCAGCAGCCAACCTGCCGAAACATTTGACAAATGTCCGCGTGTACCCAAAATACGTTGCTGCAGGACTTGCGGATAACTGCCGTTTTTCAGCATCTCCACATCGTGATTGGCTTCCAGTATCAGAACGTCAGCATCGGCAACATTTTGTCGCACCTCGTCGGTAACAAAACCCACGTCTGTAAGATAAGTACATTTACTGCCACCGCTTTTAAAAACATAACCTACGGTAGAGGCAGCGTCGTGCGGTACAGCAAAAGGAGTTATTTCCAAAGCTCCACTGACCAATTTTTTTGGCAAAAGTCGACAGCAACTGCGTTCTAGCTCACTTTTTTTCGGCATGGATTGCCAAGTTCTTTCATTGGCGAAAATTGGTAATTGATACTTACGGCAAAAAACCGGCAAACCCTTGACATGATCATTATGTTCGTGTGTCAAAAGTACGCCGGATAAATCTTCCGGCCTCATTCCCGCTTGTGCCAACCTCTCCGTCAGCTGACGGCAGCTAATACCCACGTCGATAAGAAACGCCTGCCCACCGGTACGAATCACTGCGGCATTACCTTTGCTGCCGCTGGCGAGAACAGTTATACGAAAGTCACTGCTCATGCTTCGCCTGCCGCTATTTTATGTCCGGCACTGGTACCGATACGTTCCGCCCCGGCTGCCAGCATTGCTTTAGCTGTTGCGGCATCGCGAATTCCACCGGCGGCTTTAACTCTAATGCCATATTTTGCCGCTTCTGTAGCAAGAATTTTAATATCTGCGATTGTAGCGCCGCCCTTGTTAAACCCGGTACTGGTCTTAACAAACGCCGCGCCTCCTTCTGCCACCAGACGGCAAGCCGTACGTTTTTCTTCATCACTTAAAAGACAGGTTTCTATAATGACCTTAATGGGAAAAGGTTTTGCTGCTTCCACCACACTGCGAATATCTCTGACCACAGATTCATAATCGCCTGTTTTAAATGCCGCGATATTCATTACCATATCGATTTCATCGGCATGAGCCTCCAACACCATTTTCGTTTCCAGAGCTTTCACTTCAGGGAAAGTACCCCCCAACGGAAACCCTACCACCGTCACAATTTTTACATCTGTAGCGCTTAAAAGATGTCTGGCTAGTCCCACATAACAGGGATTAACACAGACACCAAACAGTTTATATTGCTCGGCTTCGCTGCAGAGCCTCATGATATCGGCAACAGTAGCCTCCGGTTTCAGTAAGGTGTGCTCAAGATGTTCGGCAATCGTCATCATCGCTTCCTCCTCATCTGTTCCAAAATAGTTTTACTTCTCTACATTATATCAAAAGTTCGCACTTTTTGCTTTGACAAAAAAGTTATTTTTTTAATAACGCTCTACGCCAAATAAAAAACTCCGGCACAAAGCCGGAGCTAAAACACCTTTGTAAACTATCAGTGTTTTTTACGACATTTTTCACAAACACCAAAGAAATACACTTGATGCTTATCAATGCTGTAACCACTTACTTCTTCTACCTTTGCTACCCAAGTGCGGTCGCCTTCTACCGCCGGCACGTCATCAACACGCCCGCAGACAGTACACTGCACATGACCATGATTGCTGATATCGGCATCATAGCGGAAGCTGTCTTCACCGGTATTGATAATCTGAATCAAGCCCAGTTTGTTGAGAATCTCAACAGTTTTATACACCGTTGCGAAGCTCATGGAGGGATATTGGGGCTGCAAGGTACCGAACAGCATTTCCGCACTAGGATGTTGTTTGGTATTAGCCAGCGCTTCATAAACTGCCAGCCTTTGCGGGGTAACTTTATAACCATTTTGGCGCAGTACAGCGGTCAGTTCCTGATTGTTTAACATTATGTACCTCCTACTAGCAAGGAATGCCTTGCTTTGCTAAATTCGGATAATCTTTATCGTTTATTTACTAGATTATAATAAATAAACTTTTTCTTGTCAATATTTTTCTTCTTTACTTATTAGTATTCGAAGATATTTCACAAAACTTCTACAAGGATTTTCTCTGTTAAAAGCGAATTTTAATATTACTATACAGAAGAAAGAGGTAGCCCCATGTTCATAGAACAAATCATCGCCGGCGAACTGTCGGTCACACCGTCTCAGGTAAAAGCAACCTTAGAACTTTTAGACGGTGGCAATACCGTGCCTTTCGTCGCACGTTACCGCAAGGAAGTGACAGGTTCCTTAGACGAGGAGCAAATCCGCACAATCAGCGAGCGCGCACAGTATCTGCGTAATCTTGAGGAACGTCGTCAGGATATTCTAAAATCAATATCTGCTCAGGAAAAACTGACGCCGGAGCTGGAAGCACAAATTCAAGCAGCTTTTAAAATACAAGAACTGGAAGATCTATATCTGCCCTACCGCCCTAAAAAACGTACCCGTGCCCAAATCGCACGTGAACGCGGACTTGAGCCCCTAGCAGAACTTATTATGGCACAAGCACAGCCGCCAATGCCCCTGGAAAAACTAGGGAACCTACACATTGATTCTGAGCAAGGCCTTAATTCTGCTGAAGAAGCTTGGTCCGGAGCCGCTGATATCGTAGCCGAAAATATTTCTGAGCGTGCCGATATCCGTGCGCTAATCCGCAAAGAGTTGTGGAAAAGTGCAGAACTTACTTCTACCCTTACCGTGGACGATACTGAAGGGCAGGACTACCTGATGTACAAGGATTACGCTGAACCCGTAAGACAGCTGCCTCCCCACCGCATTTTAGCCCTAAATCGAGGTGAAAGCAAAAACTGTCTGAAACTGACTTTAAACTATCCCGGCGAAGCCATGCTTGGCAAGCTGGTGCAAAAGTTAAAAATCCAACCGCACACTGTTTGGACAGAAATTTATACAAATGCCGTTTCTGACAGCTATAAAAGACTACTTTTCCCCGCATTGGAGCGCGAACTACGCAACGATTTAAACGAAAAGGCTGAGCAACAGGCCATTACCATTTTTGCCGCTAATCTGCGTCAATTACTCCTGCAACAGCCCATCACCGGGCACACTGTACTAGGTCTAGACCCGGGTTATCGTACCGGCTGCAAAGCAGCGGTCATCGATTCCAATGGGCGCACGCTTGCAATCAACACCCTCTACATCACGGGTAGTCAGCATCAGCGCGACAAAGCCGAGACCGATTTTATGGAACTAATGAAAAAGCACCATGTTACTTTAATTGCTATCGGCAACGGAACCGCGTCCTTTGAAACCGAGGAATTTACAGCGCAAATGATCGAAAAACATCAGCTGGATGCGGCTTATCTGATTGTCAGCGAAGCCGGTGCTTCCGTCTACTCTGCGTCTAAACTCGCCCGCGAAGAATTGCCTGAGCTAGATGTATCTCTGCGCGGAGCAGTTTCTATCGCCCGCCGCGTACAAGATCCGCTGGCGGAACTGGTCAAGATTGAGCCTAAAGCAATCGGTGTTGGTCAATACCAGCATGACGTAAACCAAAAAGAACTGACAGCTACCCTAGGAACCGTAGTTGAGTCCTGCGTCAATCATGTCGGCGTTGAACTAAATACAGCTTCGCCGGCCCTGCTTTCCTATGTAGCCGGGATCTCCGGAACCGTTGCCAAAAATATTATTGCTTACCGCAATGAAAACGGTTCCTTTCGCAATCGTAAAGACCTACTGAAAGTAGTCCGTTTAGGCCCGGCCACATTTACACAATGTGCCGGATTCCTGCGAATAGCGCAGGCTAAGAATCCTCTTGATAACACCTCTGTGCATCCGGAAAGCTACACTTTAGCTGAAAGAATTTTAGCTGAACTGGGTTTTGATTTGCAGCATTGTACCGATAACGCCCTACAAGACGCTGCTGCTAAGGCCGACGCCAGCGCCATAGCTACGAAACTTGACGCCGGCCTGCCCACGGTCACAGATATTTTGGCAGCTCTAGCCCGTCCCGGACGCGATCCCCGCGAAGACGCACCCGCACCCCTTACACGGAAGAAAGTCGCCAAGCTAAGCGACCTTGAAATAGGCAGTATTGTCAAAGGCACAGTGCAAAATGTAGTTGATTTTGGTGTTTTCGTTGATATAGGTCTCAAAACCAGTGGTTT
>CAYVGQ010000066.1:0-6755 GCA_964450295.1 uncultured Phascolarctobacterium sp.
TAATTTCTCTGCCGATGCTTCCATCACGCAGTGCTTAGTCAACTCTCTACGACCCATCTGAGCATTGCAGTATAATCCGGTTCCCTTCAATCGCTGTAGCTGTATATTACGCGCTGCAATAACGCGTTGTCTAATAATCGCAGAGCTTTCACTCTCATGTTTTTTCTGGAGATCGCTGTATTCCAAACGCGGTACATATACCTGCAAATCAATACGGTCTAAAAGGGGTCCTGAAAGTTTACGATGATAACGATCTATCTCAAACTGTTTACATGAACACTCACGTTTTTTATCACCTAAATAACCGCACGGGCAGGGATTCTGTGCGGCGCACATAATAAAATTGGCTGGAAATGTAAGTGATGCCTGTACACGGCTAATTGTTACATAGCCGTCTTCCAACGGCTGGCGCAACACTTCTAATGCCGCCCGCGAAAACTCTGGGAACTCATCTAAAAATAGAACTCCATGGTGACTCAAAGTCACTTCTCCGGGACGCGGCACACTGCCCCCGCCAATTAATGCACTGGATGAAATAGTATGATGCGGACTACGAAAAGGCCGTTCTAAAATTACCTGTTCCCGGCGTTGCAGAAGACCTGCAATACTGTAGATTTTTGTTACCTCCAAAGCTTCCGCTTCTGTCAGCGGAGGTAAAATTGTTGGCAATCGCCTAGCAAGCATAGTTTTTCCGCTACCAGGAGAACCAACCATTAATATATTGTGACCTCCGGCAGCCGCAATCTCCAACGCCCGCTTAACTACCTGTTGCCCTCGTACTTCTGAAAAATCCACCTCATAAACATTGTTTGTCGTTGTAAAAATAGCTTCTTTCTTTAATAACGGTAGTTGTTTTTTCTCCTGCAAATGTGCCACAAGCTCCGCTAAAGATTTCGGCGTCAAAACATCTATTCCTTCGACAAGTTTCCCTTCCGCACTATTACCTTCAGGTATAACCATAGACCGTGCTCCCAAGTCACGCCCATGCAATAGCATTGGTAACACGCCCGGTATCTGCCTAATACTGCCATCCAACGCCAATTCACCCACAAAAATGATTTCTTTTATCTGTTCCTGTAATACAATTCCACTGCTCACTAAAATACCTACTGCAATTGGCAAATCCAACCCTGAACCGTCTTTCTTCAAATCTGCAGGTGCTAGATTTACCGTAATCCTCGTCATCGGAAATACCAGACCTGAATTTTTTAAAGCTGCCCTGACACGTTCCCTAGATTCCTTAACGGCTGTATCCGGTAGTCCGACTATGTCAAAACTCGGTAATCCATTAGAAATATCCACTTCCACAATTATCTGCTCACCATCAATGCCGCAGGTAGTTTCACCATAAACCTTAGCATACATTACAAATGCCTCCTTTTATTTAAAAACAGTGCGGTAAATGTTGCAGTTTTGCCACATTGCCATCTACTAAAATCTCTATCACATCAAAGCTTAACTTTTGTTGGTGCTTTTTTTCCTGTTGTAAATAAAAAAGCGCCGCACTCCTGATTTTCTGCTGCTTGACGTAATTTACCGCCAGACGGGGCAGCCCAAAATTCAGGTTGCGGCGTGTTTTAACTTCCACAAAACTAAGCTCATTGCCTTTAAAGGCTATAATATCAATTTCCCCATAGCGGCATCGAAAATTACGTTGACAAATAACATAACCTCTGCGTTCTAAATATGCACAAGCAGCGTCTTCGCCTTTTTTCCCCAACTTTTGTCTGGTGTCAGTCACTTGCTGGTCTCCAATGGTGAAAATAGCCTATTATTTTTAATTGCTACCGGAGGCAGTTGCATACTTTTAATTGGTTCATAACTGCGTCGATGCCAGATTGTAGCACCAAATTCAACAATTGCCCGCATATGTTCTTTGCTCCCGTAGCCTTTGTTTCCCTGAAATCCGTATAGCGGATAATGCTCAGCCAGCTCCACCATCATCCGGTCACGAGTAACCTTCGCAATAATGGAAGCCGCCGCTATAGAAGCACTTAAAGCATCACCATGAATCAGTGAAACAGTTTCTATACCTGCTGAACCGATTGGCATCGCGTCTACCAACGCCACCTGAGGCCTAACAGCCAGATGCTCCAATACCTCAATCATGCCTTGCTTTGTAGCCTGATAAATATTTAGCTTATCTATATTGGATATACTGACAACATTCACCGATACCGCCAGTGCCTTAGCCAATATCTCTTCATACAAAACTTCACGTTTCGCTGCTGAAAGTTGCTTTGAATCATTGATTCCGCCGATAAAAATATCTTGTGGCAAAACCACAGCCGAAATCACCAACGGTCCTGCCAGCGGTCCCCGTCCAGCCTCATCTATACCCGCAACATGCTGTACCCCCTGTGCATAATATTTACGTTCATAGGCAAACATTGCCGCAAAACGTTTGCGTTCCCTCTGTTGCTTTTCCTGCCTTTTGTAATAAGTAACCAACAGTTTCTGCACGCCCTTGCGTTTGTCTGCTGCAAACTCTGCCAGTTGTTGCGCACTAGGAGCTTCTGCCAAAATTTCTTTCACTTCACCCACATTCATCATGTTCACCTCTAAGCAAAAAGGCCGCTTTAAGCGGCCTTAATTATTTTCATCGGGTTCGTCCATAGTAAACCGTCCCAGCTTCCCCGTGCGAAAATCACGTAAAACCAGTTGAACAACTTTATCTATATCCAATAAGCCGCCGGCTTTTAAACAACCGCAGCTGCGAGCAATTTTTTCTAAAACTACTCTTGCTGATTCCTCCGACTTAAATTCAATTGCATATTTATTCCGCAAATTTTCCGGATAAATCTTCATTAAACGTTCTATCAAAAGACCTACGGCCATCTCTCTATCGTAAACATCCTCTTTGATCGCCCCTGTCACAGCTAAACAAAATCCAACTTCCGGATCTTCAAATTTTGGCCACAAAACACCGGGAGTATCCAAAAGCTCCAGCCCTTTAGCAATAGTTATCCACTGCTGTCCGCGAGTCACACCAGGTCTGTCAGCAGCAACCACCTTCGTCTTGCCAACCATACGGTTGATAAGAGTGGACTTGCCTACATTAGGAACGCCCACAATCATTACTCTTATCGAACGATTACGCACACCTTTTTTTAGCCACTTATCAGTTACCGGTTTTGCCACCTGCTGAATCGTTGCTACCATTTGTTTAATACCCTTCCCAGTACTACAATCAACTTTGCAAACAGACAGCCCTCTATTTTTAAAAGTCTGCAGCCATCTGTCTGTCTTGTCCTGATCCGCCATATCAATTTTATTCAAAGCTATAACTTTGGGTTTCTGACCCAGTATTTGGATTAGCATTGGATTACTGCTGGAACGTGGAATACGAGCATCAAGCATTTCCACAACAACATCCACCAGTTTCAGCTGTTGCTCCATCATACGTCTAGCCTTAGTCATATGCCCCGGAAACCACTGTATCTTAAAATCCATAATAGCTCCTTAAACTGCCGTTAAGGCAACTTGCGCCATCTCTCCACAGGCCAGAAAGCCATAATAGCCTCACCTTTGACCAACTTCAGTGGCACAAAATCGACGTCCGCAAAGCGGCTGTCTTCCGAATTATTGCGATTATCGCCCAAAACAAAAATATGTCCTTGTGGCACTACTGATTTTCTATAATTAGATTTATTAGGTCCCTTAGGATCATCTTTATAAATATAATTTTCTTCAATAACACTGCCATTAATCAGCACCTTACCGTCACGCATTTCAATGGTATCACCACCGGTAGCAATAACACGTTTGATAAAATCGCGGCTCTCATCCCTAGGATAGCGGAACACAATTATTTCACCTTTTTGGGGATCAGTGAAAAAATACTTATACTTACTAACTATCAGGCGCTCGTGGCTTTCTAGTGTCGGATACATTGATGTGCCCTCAACCATATAAGGCTCTACGATAAAAGTACGGATACAAAACGCAAGTGCCACTGCCACTATTATCGAAACGAGCCAGTCGCTGATTGTATCCTGCCAAGCTGAACCTGTTTTTTTATTACTCATAAATATACTCCCTCTTATTTAAACGCATCAAATTTATCTGCTGCTGTCCATTTTTTATTTTTTTAATATACTAACAATATTTAAAATACCGTTTCTACGTTAACAAACATTGTCACATTTGTCAATCGTCAAAACCAAATTATAGAAAATTTTTATCTTTTTATGGTTCTGTGTCAAATGTTAGTCGCAAATAAAGAGTATTTTTTAAAGCCTCATAAAAAAATCCGTTTCAGCAAAGCTGAAACGGATTTTTGATTACATAAAGAATCCAGATTATCTGCGTTCGCGAATACGAGCAGCTTTACCGGTAAGATTACGCAGATAGTATAATTTTGCTCTGCGAACAATACCACGGCGTGATACTTCGATTCTATCCAGACGTGGGCTATGAACCGGGAATGTTCTTTCAACTCCTACGCCGTACGAAATACGACGAACTGTGAACATTTCACGAATGCCTGCACCGCTACGAGCGATTACAACGCCCTCAAAAAGCTGTACGCGTTCACGTGTACCTTCAACTACTTTTACATAAACTTTTACGGTGTCGCCTGCGCGAAAATCAGGGATGTCGTTGCGAAGCTGTTCTTGTTCCAATACTTCGATAATATTCATAATATCCTCCTCAAATCATAGACGTTCATGTGCGCACACACCACAGCGGACCGTCCGTTTTACATAAATAATATTATATCATAATGTTACATTGGTTGCAATTATTTTTTTATTATTTAGTTATTTATTTTCCCACCAAGCTTCGCCTGCCAAACGGTCTAAAATAATGGCGGCCGCCGAACGTACACAAAGATGATTATAGTCACAGCTTCCATAAACAGGCTCTAAGATATAATCAAAACTGTTCATCGTTTCTTGCTCAATGCCAAAACCGGTACCAAAAAGCAACAGCAATGGTGTCTTACCTTCATGCAGCAGCTCTCTCGCAAAGCTGTAACTTACCGTATTAAGATATGTACGGGCATCTGTCGTTATAGTCAGTGGTGCTTGTCCTTCTAGCTTTGTAACGGCTTCAATGGCCTCTGCAATACCGGGCATATAAGTAACACGCTCCAAAGCATTGCCACGATCAGGGTTATAAATCTTCCCATAACCGTTCTGCCAATAATCGGTTATCTTCCTGATAATTTGCGCCTGCACTTCAAGCGGATGTATCAGAAAATATTTTTTGACGTCGTAGGTACGGGCAGTACGTGAAATATCGTGTATATCGAAATTGGTAACAGCAGTAGCGATAACGCGCATATTTTTGTTATAGATTGGGTAGTGTACAAGGCCCACATAGAGGTTAGCCATCTTTTTCACCTGAAAGTTCCTGTTTAATTTCATTTAACAACTCTGCATCTTCCTTACTCAATTCTTCAAGTAAATCAGGACGGCGCAACCATGTGGTTTTAAGAGCTTCTTTGCGCCGCCATCGTCCTATCATGGCGTGATTGCCGTTGCGCAAGACCTCAGGTACTTCTAAACCTTCAAAATCCACAGGGCGAGTATATTGGGGATATTCCAAAAGGCCAGTACTAAACGAATCTTCGACGGCACTAACCATTTTCCCAAGAACTCCGGGAATAAAACGAGCTACGGCATCCATAACTATAAGAGCTGGTAGTTCGCCTCCTGTAAGCACATAATCACCAACAGAAAGTTTTTCATCAATCCAATTGAAGATACGTTCGTCAAATCCTTCATAATGACCGCATACTAAAATAAGATCCTGCCCACTACCGGCATATTCTTCGACAACAGCTTGCTTTAAAGTACGTCCTCCCGGACACATGGCAATAACGCGTGCTTCCGGCAGTTGTTTTTTTGCTGCACGGATGGCCGCTACCATCGGTTCAGGTTTTAACACCATCCCGGCACCGCCACCAAACGGTGTATCGTCAACAGTACGATGCCTATCAGTTGCAAAATCGCGCGGATTAATGCAACTGAACTCTAAAATCCCGGCACTGACAGCACGTTTTATCATGCTGTGATCTGCCGCCTGTTCAATTTGTTCTGGAAATAAGGTAATAAAGAGAAATTTCACGGCGCCTCTGTCCATTCGGGTAATTCAATTATAATTTTACGATCTTTAAGGTTAATTTCTTTAACATGTTTTTTAAGAGCCGGAAGAAGAACATCCTTGCCTTCGGGTACGGCAATGACGTAAACGTCGGTACTGCCTGTACTAATAACTTCTTTAAAAGTTCCGATTTGTTCACCGTCAACTGCAAAAACAGGTAGGCCCAACAAATCTGCTACATAGAATTCATCCTCTTTAAGCTTTGGCAAATCTTCACTATTAATCAAAACCTTTTTGCCGCGCAGAAGTTCTGCGTCGTTCATGGATTCTACACCTTTACATCTTACCAGCACCATCTGTTTATGGAAACGTGCAGATGTTATCTGTAAACTGCAACCGTTTTCAAGAAGCAAATAGGGAAGCTCTAGAAATTGTTCAGGATGATCTGTCTGAGGTAAAATGCGAATATCGCCCCGCACACCGTGCGGAGCGATAATTGTGCCAATAACTACTTGTTTTTCCATATCATTCTCTGAAAGCAATGATCTTGCCATCCTCAGTGAGGATCTCCGCACCCATCAGCGCATCGATATCGGTACCAACTGTAATCTCAACAGTACGTTCAAGAGTACCATGACCAATCTCGGCACCGATTTCCAAAGCTTCAGCACGTTTAAGTTTATCTTCGGCTTCTACTTTAGCAG
>CAYVGQ010000067.1:0-3023 GCA_964450295.1 uncultured Phascolarctobacterium sp.
TATCAGGATGCCCTTCAGTTACAGACTCAGAAGTAAATAATTTTCTCATTGTTAGCCTCCTTATAAATAAATTACACATCGATCTGCCTTGTTACTAAAAAAGCGCTCTCACAAATGAGAGCGCTGTGTATCATTGTTCAGCATTCTCATCTCACGATTTTTGTCGCAGGACTTAGCACCGTTTTGCAGGACTCAAGTCCAACAATGGTTGCTGCGGTTTCACAGGGCCATTCCCTCCACCAGCTCTTGATGAGTAATATTCAATTACAATGCTTATTATAACGGAACAAGCTTTAAATTGCAACATATTTTACAAAAAATTTTCAAATTTAGGTATTTGCTCGCACAACTACTTTGCTCTGCAAACTGCCTACCTAAATTTATTTACGCAGGCTTAAAACAGTATTTAAAACTTCATCTGCCACTTCCATTTTTGTCATTTGCTCCAATTCGCGCACTTCTCCGCTTGGGAACAGAAATTTTACGATATTAGTATCAGAATTAAAACCTGCTCCCGACAAAGTAACATCGTTAGCAACGATCATATCCAGATTTTTTTTGCAAATTTTTTCTTGAGCATTCGCGACAAGGTTCTGTGTTTCGGCAGCAAAACCAACCAAAATTTGTTTTACTTTCCGTTCACCCAATACTTTCAGAATATCTGGGTTTTTATCCATAACAACGGTCAAACTATCTTCCGTTTGCTTTTTGATCTTATGCTCAGCAACATCATGCGGACGATAATCAGCAACAGCAGCAGCCTTGATAACTATGTCCACATTACCATATTCCTCCAAGCAGGCTTCCATCATTTGTTGGGTAGTTTCTACATGTACCGTCCGCACATTAGGGGGCGGCGTCAGCACAGAAGGACCTGAAATTAGCACTACTTCAGCTCCGCGGTCTGCTGCAACCTGTGCGATAGCATAACCCATTTTCCCACTAGAACGATTGCCAACATAACGTACCGGGTCGATTGGTTCACGTGTACCGGCCGCAGTAACCAAAACTCGCAGATTTTTCATATCGCCGCAACGTTTGGCAAAAAATGCTTTGACAAAATCAATTATTTCTGTCGGTTCAGGCAAACGTCCAGCCCCCGAGGTTCCGCAAGCTAGAACGCCGGAATTCGGTGGCATCACGATTACGCCGTGCTTCTCTAGCTTAGCAATATTTTCCTGCGTCACAGGATTCTCAAACATCCTCGTATTCATCGCCGGACAGACTATAAAAGGAGCCTGTGCGGCCAAAAGAGTTGTCGACAAGAGGTCATCGGCGATACCATGCGCCAACTTAGCCAAAATATTTGCCGTTGCGGGAGCAACCACAAACACATCGGCCCAGTTTGCCAAAGCAATATGCTCGACATTAAATTCCTGATTACTGTTCCACATAGAAGTAGCTACGGCATTGCCGCTGATCTCTTTAAAAGTAAGCGGCGTTACAAATTGCTGAGCATGCTCAGTCATCACAACCCGTACCTCTGCACCCAGCTTGCGCAACTTACTTACAAGATCCACTGCTTTATAAACGGCAATGCCGCCAGTCACCCCTAAAACGATTTTCTTTCCCTTTAACAAGGCCATAAGCCTCCTTATCTCAGCGTGCTTTTCTTTCGTATGTAATAACATCGTCAGCAATCTCGCGCAAAGCCATACTAACTTCCTTCTGTGGCATATTTTGATTGCTTCCAGTCAACTCACGGGCACGTTTTGCCGCCAAAATTACTAAAGTGTACTTGCTGTCAACTTTCTCTGCCAAATAATCAATCGAGGGGTCAACCATACTCATAACTATCGCTCCTTTTTTGCCGCATGGCAAATCTCATCAATAATAAAATACGTTCTGGCAGCGCGGTAACGCTCTGCCTCAATAACCGTCAAAACTTTATTCGTAGCTTTCTGCGCCACATCGTTAACAATGATGTAATCATATTTATTTGCATATGCCAGTTCGGCTGTAGCTGAAGCTAAACGACGTTTGATAACATCCTCGCTATCAGTACCGCGCTTATAAATTCGTGAAAACAACTCATCAAGCGAGGGGGGCACAATAAATACAAACACACCTTCTGGAAAACGCTTTTTTATCTGCATCGCACCTTGGATATCAATCTCTAAAATGACATCCTTCCCCTGATTTAAAAGCTTCATTACATAAGAGCGTGGTGTACCGTAATAATTGCCGTAAACCTCAGCATATTCCAGTAATTCACCTTGTGCGATCATTTTCTTAACATCTTCCACTTTTTTAAAAAAATAATTGACCCCATTGATCTCACCATTGCGTGGCTCTCTGGTCGTAACCGAAACGGAATAAGCCAAATCGGGAAGCTTTTCCCTGAGCATCTGACAAATCGTTCCCTTGCCGGCACCCGAAGGACCGGACAAAACTAATAATAATCCCTGCGGCTTCACGATTAGCCCACCTTCCGTTTTATTTATTCTTCAATTCCGTCATCAGTCTGCACCAACCTATTAGCAACTGTTTCCGGCTGCACTGCCGATAAAATTATATGACCGCTGTCCGTTACGATAACCGCTCTGGTCCTGCGTCCATACGTTGCATCGATAAGCATGCTGTGGTCACGTGCTTCTTGAATGATTCTTTTGATGGGCGCCGATTCAGGACTGATAATAGAAATGATTCTGTTGGCGGCAACGATGTTACCAAAACCAATATTAATCAATTTGATATCCATATCTTTACACTCTCCCCAACTACTCGATATTCTGAACCTGTTCTCTGATTTTTTCTATCTCAGCTTTAATCTCAACAACTATCTGAGCTAATGCGTAATCATTAGCTTTAGAAGCTATGGTGTTAGCCTCACGATTAAATTCTTGTATTAGGAAATCGAGCTTACGTCCTACCGGCTCTTTCGAATCGATAATCACTTTAAATTGCTTGATATGGCTTTTCAGTCTTACAATTTCTTCCGTAATACTTGTTCGGTCAGCAAAAATAGCAACTTCCTGCAACAAACGTTCCGGCTCAATAACTTGATTATAGTTTTCCAACAA
>CAYVGQ010000067.1:3033-6705 GCA_964450295.1 uncultured Phascolarctobacterium sp.
TGTCGCTCAAACGAGTCTGGTATTCCTCCACTACCTGTGGTGAACGTTCTTCGATTACTGCCAGTTTTTCTGCGATCAAATCAGCACGCTTGATAAAATCACCGTAAATATTGTCTCCTTCGGCCGTACGCATAGCTACAAGATTATCCAGAGCCTGCTGTAATGCCTGCTGCAATTTGGGCCAAACACGTTCTACATCAAAAAAGCCCTCCTGTGCATTGATAACATCCGGACAACGCGACAAATGCAAAATCTCGGACTGCTCGTTGAGTTTGTAGTTTTTGCAGTTAATCGCCTCTCCAACATCTCGCAGGGCATTATGATAAGCCAGTACCAAAGCCTTATCTACTTTAATAGTAATATTTTCTGTATTTGTATATGAGGCATTAATAAAGACATCAATGCGCCCGCGGTTAATAGATTTTAAAATAATTTTTCTAATCCTGTCCTCAACAGGATTTAAAAAACGTGGTAACCTAATAGCAACCTCGTTATAACGATGATTTACCGTTTTCATTTCTATAGTTACCGAAAACTGTTCATCTTCATATTCACCACGACCAAAACCAGTCATACTTTTAAGCAAACTAAGACCTCCTTATATTTAGATAAGATATAATAATTATTTTAATAACGCAGGATCAACCGCAAATTCGCGGCTGCCACAATAAGCGTCTTTAATAACTAGCAAATACGGCATGTTTACGTCAAATTCAGACTGATCAAAATAAAAATTATACTGCAAACGACAAATTTTCTGTTTTACTTCATCCGTTACTTCTTCAAGCTTTGATCTTTTTTGCTGTTCCAAATCAAGTTCTGATGGTTTAACCTTATTGTTTTGCAATTCCTCAAGCTGTTCTTGCAACAAGGCTGCTTTCTTCTGAATGGTCTCCGTTCTGTCAGATTGTCCTTGCAGATCTTTGTCGGCAAGAGAAGCAGTCACTTTTTTATCAATGTACTGCCCATCAAGATAATCAATGTGATACGGCGATATAATTTTACTATTTTGCAGGAGTTGTACTTCCACTTCTTTCGCTTCCAAAATGACTGGCGCATTAATTATTGCCCGCACTACTAAAACGCCTTCATAACGCTTTACCAACTCTTGTGCTAAGGCAAAGCTTACGGTTGTATCATCCGAAGTTTTTTCCACCGTATCCAGCGCCGTCAGCAAATACGGCGTATAAATTACAAGTCTTTCCTCATCACGATACGGATTGGTTGCAAGGCTCTCTGCTATCATCCATGGTTGTAGCATCGCAACATTATTTTTTTCGCCTTGATAGCTCTTGCCGTAAGCAATAGCGGCTTCTAAATTCTGCTCGTTAACCGGAAGCGCTGCGTCTGCTTGCAAAGAAAAAATAATCAAACCCAAAAGCAAAAACAGCTTTTTCATAATCATATCCCCTTACGAGTATTTGCTAATCAAGAAATCTATTGTATACTTATTCTTGAACTATTATTATATCTTATTCTGCTTTACCATGCAAATGTTGATCACTAAAAAACGTAGTAAAAAGGAGTAAATCAATGAATTTAGAAGGTTTAACCTTGCATATTTTAACAAATAAATTAAAAGCCGAGCTTTTGAACGGCAAAATTTACAGAGTCTTTATGCCTTCAAAAGAAGCACTGCTTCTCTTAATTAAACGCGAACGCGATACAATAGCCCTACTTGCTGATTTCAGTGGCGATTCTTCGCTCTTATACCTTCCAACTATGCTTCCGGAACGCCCTAAAATCCCACCTTCTTTTTGCATGCTTTTACGCAAACATCTGGAAGAAGGACGAATAACTAAAATTGCTCAAAACGGCTTGGACCGCATCATCACAATTGATATCGACACGATTGGCACAGCTCGCCAAATTATTACCAAACAACTCATTTTTGAGCTTACCGGGAAAAATAATAATATCATTTTCAGCGAAAATAATATTATTTTCGATAGTTTAAAGCATGTCAATAAGTCTATGAGTTCCTTTCGACAAATTATGCCTAATATTCCCTATGTCGCTCCGCCACCGCAAACTGGTTTGGCAATTTTAACCGCTGCTACTGACGATATAATCGAGGCACTCCTAAACACTGAAGCCAAAAATTGTTTATCCGCCCTCATTAACGTAACTACCGGTATTGGTAAAACAACTGCGGCCGAACTTTTTGCTGAAGCCGGCATTAATCCAACCGCCACACAGCTAAGTGCGGTAGATGTAGCTAATCTTGCAACTGCTATCAATAAATTGCAAGCACTGTTTATTAATGAAGGTACTGACGAGCAACCTGTTTTTGCTGTTATTGGGCGCACAAATCAAGTCAAAACCCTGTTGCCCTTTAGTCCAAAACTTTTAGATAACGGCAGCCACTTAAAAAAATTTTCTGACATCAACAGTGCTCTAAATTATGCCGTTACATTGACGCCAATCCAGCTACCTGAACAGGAACAACTGCAAAAACTGCTCTCCAACGAAATTCACCGTCTCGAGAAAAAATTACCGATTCTATTTGCTGATCTTAATAACGCAGAAAGCGCTGAAGAACAGAGAATGATTGCCGACACGCTGATGGCCAGCATTTATCAAATCAGTAAAGGCGCTACCGAATGTCATCTTGCTAATATTTATGATGGCAAACTACTTTCAATAACACTATCTCCATTCCTTTCGCCTACTGAAAATGCACAGGTCTACTACAAACGTTATAATAAATATAAGCGCGCTCAAAGCGAAGTACAACGTCAAATTGAAGCTACTCAAGAAATGCTCGTTTATCTGGCTTCCATTGATACCTCTTTGACAATGGCAAATACGAACAGCGAGATCGCCGAAATCAAACAGGAACTTATTAACGTGGGCATATTACCGGTACCAGCCAAAAAGCATAAGGCTTTAATATTGAAGTCAGAACCACTCATTGTAAAACTCTCTGCCGAAACAATTCTTTATATCGGCAAGAATAACAAACAAAACGATCATGTAACCTTTGATCTGGCCCGTAGCAAAGATCTTTGGTTCCATACGAAAAATATTCCCGGCTCTCACGTCATTCTGAAAACTACACTGCCTCACGCCGACAACGATGCTATAAACACAGCAGTTATGCTGGCTGCCTATTTTAGCAAAAGTCGCGGTGGCAGCAAAGTCCCTGTGGACTGCACAGAACGACGCTTTGTCAAAAAACCAGCCGGTGCTAAGCCGGGGTTTGTTATCTATACCGACCAGACCACCTATTACGTCACTCCCGACGAGACAGTCGTAAAAACCTTGCTTGACAAATAAAAATATCTGCTGCTCAGAAAAACTGTTTAATATTTTTTTAAAACGACACCAAAATAATAAACACACTAAAAATATTGTAGCCCGGCACCAAAAACCGGGCTACAATATTTTTTGGCATATAAATTTTATTGACATTCCTTTAACAATGTTTCATAAATCTGTCGAAAAATTTCTGGCTGTAAATGTATTTTATTTAAAATCGTGTATCTTTTGCGCACATCTTTAGCAAACATCCAGGCCTTGATAAATTCTGCTTCAGTGATGTTTAATTGACGCGGATTAACAGAAATATCATAAGCTTCTAAAAAATCCAGTACTATATGATGATCACGTCCCTGCAAACGGCAAGCCACCACACTCCCTAAGGCGACTAAAATACCGTGCGGAATATTG
>CAYVGQ010000068.1:0-6308 GCA_964450295.1 uncultured Phascolarctobacterium sp.
GCGTATTGTTGTGGAATTAAGAAATGACGTTGTTCCTGACGTTATTTTAAATCAACTATATAAACATACTAAACTACAAGATTCTTTCGGTATTATTATGCTGGCTTTAGTTGACGGACGGCCTCGTGTTTTGAACCTGAAGCAGGTACTGGTTTATTATCTTGAACATCAGAAAGAAGTTATTACCCGTCGTACTCGTTACGAATTAGGTAAAGCAAAAGACCGTGCACATATTTTAGAAGGTTTAAAAATAGCACTGGATAATCTTGATGCTGTTATTACTACTATCCGCGGCAGCGCCACTGCTGATATCGCCAAAGCTGCTTTAGTGGAAAGATTCACATTGAGCCTGCGTCAGGCACAAGCCATTTTGGATATGCGTCTGCAACGTCTTACCGGGTTAGAACGTAAAAAAATCGATGATGAATATATCGATGTGATGGAAACTATCGACTGGTTGGAGAACGTTTTAGCAGATGAACAGAAAGTTCTTGATATTATTAAAGAAGACCTCTTAGAAATGAAAAAGAAATTCGGCGATGCTCGTCGAACCGTATTGTCTATTGATACATCTAACATGGATATGGAAGATTTGATTGCAGACGAGGATATTGTCATCACAATCAGCCATCAAGGGTATATCAAACGTCAGACTTTGGATAATTTCCGCAACCAAAAACGCGGTGGTGTCGGCAAAACTGGTGGCAGTGGTAAAAAGAATGACGACTGTGCCGAACATTTATTCTTATCGACAACGCATCATAATATTTTGTTCTTTACGAACAAGGGTCGGGTTTATCGTCAGAAAGGTTACGAAATTCCCGAAGCAGGGCGTACCGCTAAAGGAACGGCTATTATCAACTTGCTGCCGATTGAACAAGGCGAGAAAATTACCGCTGTTATTCCGGTTAAAGAATTTAAAGCAGAACAGTATATGTTTATGGCCACTGATAAAGGTACTGTAAAAAAGACCAATTTAGAAGATTTTGATAGTGCTCGTAAAGTTGGTTTGATCGCTATCAATCTAGACGAAAATGAACAGTTGATTGGTGTAGAACTGACTGATGGAAATTCGGAAATTATTCTAGCGACGAAAAACGGTCTCGCCATTCATTTTGACGAGCAGGATGTGCGTCCTATGGGTCGTACGGCTCACGGTGTTCGCGGCATTCAACTGAACTTCGGTGACGAAGTTGTGGCTATGGATAGCGTTACTGATGAAAATAGTGAAGTTCTCACTGCTACTGAGCAAGGTCTTGGCAAACGTACAGCGGTTGGCGAATATCGTAAACAGACCCGTGGTGGCAAAGGAGTTATCAATATCAAAGTTACAGAAAAAACCGGCATTGTTATTGGAATGAAGGTTATTACCCAGGGACAAGAAATTATGATGATAACCGCCGCCGGTATTATTATAAGGATTGATGTTGAAGGTATCTCTCAGTTTGGGCGTAACGCACAAGGTGTAAAACTGATGACCTTGAATGATGATGATAAAGTAGTGTCTTTGGCCGCTGTTCAGCAGGCTGAAGGAAATGATAAAGAAACAGAAACTATTTCCGCAGAGAATGTGCAGAAACTTGTCGATGCAAAAACTTCTGAATCGGGAGCGACAGTAATCGAAGAATAGTTAATAAGGCATAACAAAAGAAGCCCTGCAATTGCAGGGCTTCTTTGTTTTATTCATGAATAATATTATTTTCATTACCAACCAATACCGATACCACCACCACGGTGTCTGCGACCAATGCCAATGCCGATGCCAACATCAACGCCGTCGTTATAAACATTAGTTCCGCGAGGAATTTTCATAAACCAGAATTTATGAACGCCGTCCATTTGCTTTTCAGAGCCGGCGTCTGTATCGTCACGCCCACCCATATAACGGGAATTATCATATAACCGACCTGATTTTTCCAAATCTTTAATCACATCAAAAGTCATATCAAAAATTTCTTCACTGGTAGTGAAAAAATAAAGAACGGTATTTGTCGGTAGTTTTTTTAGCAATTCTTTGGGTACAGATTTTTTATTTTGAAATTCAGGATAAATTTTATAAGCATTTTCATCTAGTTTAACATAAGCAAACTTGCTTGAAGTATCTTGCAGGCGTTCTTCTACTTCCTGTTGTGTTAGTAGCTTATCAAGAGAGGTAGATGTTTTTTCGGTTGCTTGGACGTTGACTGTAAAATATGCCAAAGAAAGTATAAATATAAATGTTAAATATAAAATTCGTTTCATGATAATCACCTGCCTTATTTTTAATTTTATTTTAGCGTAAAGCCTGGTAACTGTCAATTAACAGACTTCTATAGTGCAAACTATTTGTAAAAAATAAAGATGCTATGTTAAGATATACTTATAGTTAATTTTTTAGAAATTAGAAACTTATTTGAAGCATCTTCGCAAACTTCAAATTATTGAAATTAAAAAATTAAGCTTGAGCGACTTAGTTATTACTTATGGTATGGAAGTGGGGCTTTGACCAGTCTATTATTTTAAAACAAAGGCATTACCGGCATAAAAGGAGTAAAATATGAATAAAAATCTTAAAAAAATAATTTTATTGAATATTTTGAGCTTTACGATTTTTTTTAGTTGGTATTTACCGGCCAATAATGGTTTTTGGTTTGTTTTAGACAAAAATATTTTTTATTATTTTAATGACATGTTGTTACCGGGCAGTAGTTTCTTATATATTGTGGGAATTACTAATCTTAGAGTTTTTGATATAATTTCTTTTTTGGCGATGTTGACATTGTATGGTTATTATTACCGCAAATATGATAAAGTCGGACGGCGCAAGATGTGGCTGTTAGGGATAGTTATTATACTAACCGCTGTTATTATCAACCAACTGGGTCATCTGATTCCTGTTCAACACTGCAGTCCGACAGGATTTTTTGAAAAGGTTTCTCGAGTCAGTGAGATGCTGCCTATAAATACTAAAGATTATTCGCGAGATAGTTTTCCCGGTGACCATGGACTAATGCTGATGATTTTTGCCGGATTTATGTTAAGATATTTTGGTAAAAGAGCTTTTGCTATCAGCTGTGTAATCCTGGTAATTTTTGTGTTGCCACGGATAATGGCGGGAGCACATTGGTTTACTGATATTGCTGTAGGGTCTTTAAGCATTGCCATGTTTGGATTAAGCTGGGTTTTATTGACCCCAATTAGTGATAAATGCCTGTTGTGGCTGGATAAAAAGATGCCCGGTGGCAAAATTAAATAGCAATTACACTTTATTCCATCAAAATTCTTTTCGAGTGTTGGTTGCAAACTAAAAATTTTGTTTCTTATTATTTTGGGACTTATAAAATCTCTGCGGGATCAATTTTGAAAAAATTATGCTGATGAAAGTACAAAGTAAGTTCTTTTTTTGTAAAGAATGTGATAAAATTACTAAGTATACCTTAAAAAATTATTTAGGATGTGAAATGATGGAATTTCTTAAAACGGCAGATGTCGTAGTTATTGGCGGCGGTATCGTTGGCACTGCGATTTTGCGTGAACTTTCAAAGTATGATTTAAAATGTGTACTTGTGGAAAAAGAGCCCGATCTTGCGGTTGGTACTACTAAAGCTAACAGTGCGATTTTGCATGCTGGGTTTGATGCCCAGACAGGAAGCTTGAAGGCCGCTACAAATGTACGTGGAAATCAACTGTATCACGAACTGCAAAAAGAACTGAGCTTAGAGATAGAATGGACCGGTTCGTTGGTTGTAGCAACAAATAATGAAGAATTAAAAATCTTGCAGGAGCTTTTGGAACGTGGTAAGAATAATCGTGTTAAAGATCTGCAGATTTTAAATAAAGAAGAAGTTTTAGCAAAAGAGAAAAATTTAACCAGTGCTGTTGGAGCTTTATGGGCACCTACTGCCGGTGTCTGTTGGCCCTTTGGCATAGCTGTGGCTTTTGCACAGTGCGCAGTGCAAAATGGAGCTGAAGTAGTTACTGACTGTCGCGTGACCGGGTTTATCAAAGAAAATGGTAAAATAACGGCGGTAGAAACCTCTAAAGGTGCTATTAAAACTGGCTGTGTCGTTAATGCTACCGGTATTTATGCAGATGCTATCGCTCGTTTAGCAGGTGATACCAGCTTTACTATCCACCCACGTCGAGGTGAGTATATTCTTTTTGATAAAACGGTCAGTGACAGTCTGGTAAAAGGCATCGTTTTCCCAACTCCTAATAAAAAATCTAAAGGTATCCTGATCTGTACAACTACCCATGGCAATACTTTTATCGGACCAAACGCTCAGGAAATGGATAATAAAGAAGATACAGCTGTTACTTTAGGCGGGATGGATGAAATTATGAATTCTGCTCGCAAACTAATCCCCCAATTGCCCGTGGGCGCATCGATTACTGAATTTGCCGGATTGCGTGCAGTTTCTGACAGTGGCGATTTCATTATAGGTAAATCTCCCGTAGACGGCTTATTTAATGCTGTTGGAATGCAGTCACCGGGTTTGACTGCCGCACCTGCGGTAGCGGAAATGATTGCTGAAGCTGTGCTGAATTATGTTCCTGCCGCAGTAAAAAATGATTTTAAAGCTGCGTTACCTGCCAGACCGATTTTTCAAAAACTTTCGCATGAAGAACAAGCCAAACTTATTAAAGAAAATAAACTATATGGACGTGTTATCTGCCGTTGTGAAACGGTTACTGAAGCCGAAATCGTGGCGGCCATTAATGCTCCCTGCGGAGCAAAAACTGTAGACGGAGTGAAACGTCGAACCCGTGCGGGGATGGGGCGCTGCCAAGGAGGGTTCTGCGGTCTGCGTGTTACGCAAATTTTAGCGCGTGAGCTTGGTATTTCCGTACCGGAAGTTTTAAAAGAACGTGCTGATTCTCATTTGTTTTATGAAAAAAATTCTGCAGATGGAGAGGAAGCATAAAATGGAAAAAATATATGAAGTAGTTATTGTAGGTGGCGGTCCTGCCGGTTTATCTGCAGCTTACAGTGCTTGGCAGAACGGTGCAAAAAGTATTCTAGTTATTGAACGTGATCGCGAATTAGGCGGAATTTTACAACAATGCATACATAATGGTTTTGGTTTGCATCATTTTAAAGAAGAATTGACGGGGCCGGGCTATGCTTACCGCTGCATTGAGCTTATTAAAGACAAAGCGGAAATAGAAACTCTTGTAGATACGATGGTTTTAGAAGTTTTGCAGGATAAAACCGTTATTGCAGTCAGCCCTGAACATGGTTTGCTTAAGATAAAAGGAAAAACAGTTATTCTGACCATGGGCTGCCGCGAACGCACCCGCGGTGCAATCCGGATTCCCGGCGAACGACCGGCAGGAGTTTTTACAGCCGGCGCAGCTCAAAGAATGGTCAATATGGAAGGGTATCTTCCCGGACATAAAATCGTTATTTTGGGCAGTGGTGATATTGGCCTGATTATGGCTCGTAGGATGAGCCTGGAAAACTGCAAAGTGCAGGCTGTTTTAGAAATTTGTCCGTTCTCCAACGGTTTGACTCGTAATATTGTACAATGTCTTAATGATTATGATATTCCCCTGTATCTTTCCCATACTATTGTTAAAATCCACGGGCATGACCGTGTAACTGGCGTGACCGTTGCCAAAGTTAATGAAAAAATGCAACCTATACATGGTACAGAATTTGATATTGAATGTGATACACTGCTACTTTCCGTTGGATTGATTCCGGAAAATGAACTTTCCCATGGACTAGATTTGGAAATGCATCCGCTTACCGGCGGTCCGATTGTCGATCAGCGCCGTCAAACCAGTTTACCGGGATTTTATGCTGCCGGTAATGTCGTGCATGTGCATGACCTAGTAGATTTCGTTTCGGAAGAAGCTGAAATTGCAGGTAAATTTGCAGCACTTGAGGCACAGGGAAAATTGGAAAGCAATTTACGTACAGTAAACGTCAACACCGCTAATGGCATTCGCACCTGCGTGCCGCAGCGTTTATCCCTGCCGCCGGAAGGCGAAAAAGCGCGCCTGTTTATGCGTGTGGCTAACCCTGAACGGAAAGTGAAACTGGAAGTAAAAAGCGGCGATTCAGTTGTTTTGAGCAGAATGCTGCCGGTTGCTAAACCCAGTGAGATGATTGCCTTGGATATTCCTGCTGATAAAACAGCTCTAATAGGTGAAACTTTAACAGTAGCATTAAATAAGGAGGCATAATAATGACTGTAGAAACTCGTGTTATGAACTGTATCATGTGCCCTCTAGGTTGTGAGATGACTGTTACTATAGAAGAAGGTGTTGTGACCAAGGTTACCGGTAATACTTGCCCGCGCGGACCTAAGTATGCCCGTGAC
>CAYVGQ010000068.1:6318-6703 GCA_964450295.1 uncultured Phascolarctobacterium sp.
TGCTCCCAAACGGATGCTGACAAGTACTGTACGTGTCAGGGGCGGATTACTGCCACTTTTGCCGGTTGTGTCCAAGACTACGCTGCCTAAAGAGCGTATTCTTGATTGTGCGGCTGAATTGCTTAAAATTACTGTAGATGCTCCTGTACTTGAAGGCCAGATTATTGTAAAGAATATTTTGGGTTTAGGTGTCGATATTGTAGCCAGTCGGGCGATGGAAGTTCATCAAGAATAAGAAGTACAAGTAAATTTAAAATCCTAAAATTTTAACTTCGGCTCTGTAATTATTACAGAGCCGAAGTTTTATTTTTGTAGTTTTCTTTAATTTAGAAGGTAATAATTAGAATAAAATCGAAAGTTGAAAGAAAAATTACGTGAGAAGAGC
>CAYVGQ010000069.1:0-1088 GCA_964450295.1 uncultured Phascolarctobacterium sp.
CAAGGCATTGATAGCTTTTTCCATTTTCGCGGCACAATTAGCACAACCAAGGTTTTCAAGCAGATACACTTTGCTTTCAAAGTTAAAAGGCATTGGTCCGCTACGAGGAATAACTTCAACATCAGACTCAATCGATGTACAAATTTCACGAATTACCGGCAAGAGAGCCTCATGATCTTTTGCCGAAAGACGCAATTGCTTCGTGACAAAGCTAATAGTGGCATATTCAACTTCCGGTAGTTCTTTAATTTTATATTCCATTTTGGCGGCACAATTTGCGCAACCGAGATTTTTTAAAGTATAAACTTTTTTGATGCAATCCGCATCCGGCATCCGGCAGGTACAATTCTCCAAACTCTCCCCACAAACATCGCAATATTCTTCATGTGGATGGCAAATTTCACATTGGCAATCTTCCGAATGCCCCGGCACATGATGGTCGTGCCCGCAGTCGCAGTTATCACCGTGACTATGGGAATGATCATGTTCATGTCCTTTTTCTAAATGTTGGTTTTCTTTGCCCATTTTTTAGCCCCCTTACTTTTGCTACTGTCTTATTATAACACATGAACAATTATTCATATATGCTTTTTTAAAAAAATTTTAAAAAAATCACCGGCTGTATTCTTTTAAGAAGATGCCGGTGATTTTTTTGATTCATTCATAATTTAGAATGTAATTTGTAGACGATTCCAGAGAACACGAGAATCCTTGTCAGAAATTTTTCCTTCCAGATCATAATAATCCAGATTATAAACCATATTTTTAGCTAGGGTATAAGTTACACCAATGCCATAACCTTTGAAGCCTTCATTCATAAATTTGCCCCAATCGCCAGATTTCATAGTGTGAGCTACAAAAGTACCTGCGCCCTGGTCATAATATTTACCCCATAGCCCCCAAGAACCTTGTTTAGCTGCCTTAGCACCTTTATAGGATGCGCTGATGACATAACCATCAGTATCAGCCCCCGATTGCAGCATTGCTGAGTCTACGTCAGAATGCAAATAGATGGCGCCTAAGATAAAATCGCCAAAATTATAATTTGCACCCACCTCTAGTCCTAATTTCCTTTTTGCTTGCGATAT
>CAYVGQ010000069.1:1098-6683 GCA_964450295.1 uncultured Phascolarctobacterium sp.
ACGTCCGCAGCTGGTGTACTGTTCCATGAACTACCGTTTAAGGCGTCTTCAAATTTATCATACCCGCCCGCCAGCGTTAATTTCCCAATTTTACCGCTAAGATTGGCACCATAAAACTTATCATAACCATAATCTGTCGGCTTGCCATAGTAAGCATTGATTTTAACATCCTTACCGTAAGTTAAGCCCACCAGTTCTGCCGTATCATCATAAAGATTACCTTCTCCCAGGTATTGGTCTGTCTTACCGGCAACGACCTTTAATGCACCTAATCTACCTGTCACATAAGCCTGATTCAGCTTAGTTGTTTCGTTACCTTTATCATCTTTCAAGATTTGATCATTTTGGATGCGAGCGGTATATTTCCAATCTTCATTATCAAAATTGTATAATAGTCCGAGCATAGCTTTGCTACATCTTTAGCTGGGTCGATCAAACTAAGATAAGCCGCTAGAATCGGTTTTTGTAAAACAATACAGACACAACTGATAAGCATGGCAAGAAAAAGCGGTCTTAAAAATGCCAGTAGGCTTGCCTCCCTACTCCCAGAGCCCAAAGCCTGAGCGGCATAGCCCGAGGTGCTGACTCTCAGAAAGCCAAAAAGCCAATAAATATTGTTAAAGAGCATAGCCCCCAAGGATACGGCGGCGATATACTTAGGATTAGGCAGTTGCCCCATTACGGCCGTATTCACAGCTCCCATCAGAGGTTGCGTCATCGTGGAAAGCATAAAGGGTATCGTCAGCTTAAGATATTCCTTGTCTGTTAAAATTTCTGTACGCATTAATCTTATTCCCTTCATCGCTATTTATTCATATTTCATTTTATGTTCTAAAAGATGTAAAAAGTTAATTAGCAACTCCTATTGTATGGGCATACTATCACATGCTATAATTATTAGCAAGAATTAATTTAAAAAATTGTATTAAAATTTGCAAAATAATTTTATTGTAAAGGAGATGCAAAATGGTCAAAACTTTAAATGTCTGCGGCCTACAAGTAGAGCGCGGGCAAAAACTGCGTACTTATCTGCCTATACCCGATACTGAAACTCAAATTCCTCTTACTATTATCAATGGGCAAAATGATGGACCTACGCTTTTAATCACTGCCGGTATCCATGGAGGAGAATATCCCGGTATCGCAACCGCGATGGAATTAGGGCGCGATATCAATCCCCATGATATCTGTGGTTGTTTGATTTTAATACACCCAGTGAACATTCAAAGTTTCTGGGCACGGAGTGCGTTTGAGAACCCCGCAGACGGCAGAAATCTCAACAGAGAATTCCCAGGCGATGTTAATGGTACGCTTTCACAAAAAACAGCTCATCTGCTCAGTCAATCTTTCTTTCCCTTAGCCGACTTTTATGTAGATATGCACAGTGGCGATATTCACGAAGAGCTGCATCCCTATGTTTACTATCCCGGACTCCCCAATGAGGAGCTTTCAAAAAAGTCACGTGAGGTAGCAAAGATCTTAGATATGCAATTTATGGTGAAATCTATGGCCACCAGTGGTGCTTACAATCATGCAGCCATTGCCGGTGTACCTTCTCTTCTCATCGAGCGTGGTGGCGCCGGTTTCTGCCTCCGCGAGGATATTGACGCCTATAAAGCCGATACACTTAATATTATGAGAAAACTTGGCCTTTGCCCAGAACCATTGCGTCCTAGACAATACAGTCCTATCGACGTAACTGATGTCATTTATCTGGAAAATGCTACCGCTGGCTGTTGGTTACCTAATTTTCGTAGTGGCGAGCTGGTTAAACAGGGTGATGAGCTGGGTCTGCTGACTGATCTTTTTGGCACGCTGCTAAAAAGATATATCTCCGAGCAAGACGGTGTCATACTTTACCAATGCCCCACTCTGGCCGCTCCTCAAGGCACCATATTAGTAACCTATGGGAAGCTTGCTGTAGAATAAAATTACTGCTTGACAAAACTATTGTTCTTCAATTACAATCAAACTAATCTCTTTGCACTGCATATCGCTACAGTACAAACTGAACAGGCGGTAAACCTTTGGTTTTAGCGGCCGGGCCTTTGGGCAGCAGATATTTTAACCGTCTGCGGGACAGTAGTAGTTCCGCAGACGGTTTTATTTATGTCTGTTCTGCTGCAAGAGTAACACTGAGGAGGTCGTCCACAATGCCAAACAAAACAGCTCAGGCAGAGCGCCTAGCCATGCAAGTTTCTATTAACAGCATCATCGTCAACCTTATTCTTTCTGTAGGCAAGCTGGCCGCAGGAATTTTTGCTAACTCAGCCGCTATGATTTCTGACGCCATCCACTCCGCCTCTGATGTTTTCAGTACCTTTATTGTTATGGCCGGTGTAAAAATATCTAATAAAGAATCTGACGCCGAACATCAATATGGGCATGAACGTTTAGAATGTGTAGCCGCTATTATACTAGCTATTGTTTTAGCCCTCACCGGCATTGGCATTGGCTATTCCGGAATAGAAAAAATTCTGCATGCAAATCCTGAGGATTTAAAAATACCCGGCAGCCTGGCACTGATTGCTGCTCTTATTTCCATCATTGTTAAGGAAGGCATGTTCTGGTACACAAAAAAAGCTGCCGATAAAATAAATTCCGGCGCCTTAATGGCCGATGCTTGGCATCACCGTAGCGACGCCCTTTCATCTGTTGGTAGTTTTATCGGTATTTTAGGCGCACGTATGGGCTATCCGCTTTTAGATCCTCTTGCCAGTGTTCTTATTTGTATCATGATTGTTTACGCATCTTATGAAATTTTTAAAGATGCGGTAGATAAAATGGTTGATAGTTCCTGTGATCAGCCCACTATTGATACTATGACCAATTTAATTACTACCCAAAAGGGTGTTGACCATATTGATGTTCTGCAAACACGAAAATTTGGTTCACGAATTTATGTAGATGTTGAAGTGAGTGTTGACGATAATTTAACACTGCTGGAAGCACATACTATCGCGGAAAACATTCATAAATCCATCGAAACCCATTTCTCAGAAGTAAAACACTGCATGGTTCATGTCAATCCCTGTAGTGAAGTACATCATGATTAAAACATAAGAGCCTGTATTTTTAATACAGGCTCTTATGTTTTAAAAAAACCATCACTGTTTACAGTGATGGTTTTGGCAGGCGCACCCCTACGCCTGCCAAGATGGAGGAGAGAAAGGATTTGTTCGTTTTAAGAATGCCTTGAAAATAGCAGATGATTATATCTATACCGGACAGAGTAAAAATGTGTCCGGCATTTTAACTCTGTAGAACAATCAATATTTCGACCAGCAAGATTAAGCAACATTCATAAAGAAAAGACCGTCTTCTCAAGGCGCGAAGACGATCAAATGTTATCAGTCAAAGCGATTCTGCCACTCTCACATAAACAGAACCTCGTTGGTGAAAAACATCTCCTTCCTGTCTCTCGCAGGTCAAGCAGTGATGCTTATATAGGCTGTGCTCCGGCTTCAGGCATTACCTCGGCTTGTGCGGGGACTTACCTGTTACGGTGACGGGATCGCATCGGCTTTGCACCGATCGACATTTAAGCTCATTGAGCACCTATATGAAATATTGATTTGTTCTATTAATTATAAGCATTACTAATTATAATGTCAAGGTTTTTAGTAAGAAATTTTCAAAATATTTTTTGTGCAACTATTTACTAATAAGCAATTTCATTTTTAAAATGGAGGCTAACATCTTTTTAGTAGGCATCAACACCGCCGCGTCCTCCACCTACAATACGTATATTCTCAACCGCAAAAGCTTCCTTTATCTGGGGCAACCAGCGGCTTACAAGAATAGTACGCACTTTCTCGTTACCGGCCAAAATAATCATTGATTTACCGCTAATATTGATATTTTCAAGGCTATTGATATATTTTTCAAAATCAAATGCGCCCATTCTTTCTTTCAATAATTTCAAACCTGGCATCAAACTAGGTTTTTCCAAAGCTGCTCGCTGTTCAAAACTGACAAAAGCCTCTGTTCTTAATTTATCATTCGGAGCATAAACAAATTCTTCTTCTAAACTACCGCCTATTCCTACAAAATCTTCGGTCATTCTTCTTCACCTCTTTTATTCTTGCACTAATAAGGAATCTAAAAGTAAAAGAATGTTATTTCCAATTGTAGCATAAAATTTGATATTATCCTGATCATCAACACTCCATGCTACATGCATGGCACTGGTTTTATTAGAATACAAGCGTTTAAATGCCTTAAGCATCTGCGGTGGCAATTTCACTTGCAACATCAAGTTGTACTGTTGAAATTTTTCGTCAACCAGCACGTAGTGAGAATCCAATATCTGAAGTCCATAACGTTTTTCAATCAATTCTATTAGACCTTTAATAGCCGGATTATCATTCATTTTTAACCCTCCTTAAAAAATGGCGCAGTCGCTTAAGACCGCGCCCAATAGAGAAGTTTAGTTTTTTATTTAATCTCAAAAGGCGAGCTGTCTTCGACATTGCTTCCACTTAGCTCAGCAACAGCAAATTTATTAATCAGCTCTTGCACAGCCATTGTCGCGGAAATTCTGCCGTCTATAACTTCTTGTTCGATGGCTTTTTTACATTCAGCAATCGCCGGAGAGCGATAAAAAAGATTATGCAAATGCTCTTCTACCATCGCATATACCCAGGAAAGCGTTTGTTGTTTCCTGCGTTCAGCAAGAACTCCGTTTTCCCAGCCCTGTTTCATGAAGTTTTCGACAACATCTTTCCACAGTTCTACAATACCTGCGCCCGTATAAGCTGAACAGGTATAAGCATGCGTTGTCCAATTTTCAGTAGCCTGGCGCAAAAACTGCAATATGCGTTCATACTCGGCTCTAGTAACAAAAGCTCTCTGCCTATTATCACCATCTGCTTTATTGACCACGATTGCATCTGCCAGCTCCATAACACCTTTTTTCATACCTTGCAGCTCATCGCCGGCGCCTGTAAGTACCACCAGTAGGAAAAAATCTACCATTGATCTTACAGTTGTTTCACTTTGCCCAACACCAACCGTTTCCACGAGAATAGTATCATAGCCCGCAGCTTCACACAAAAGCATTGTTTCACGGCTTTTGCGGGTTAGTCCTCCAAGGGTTCCGCCGGACGGCGAGGGACGAATAAACGCATTTGGTTCGCGCGACAATTGTTCCATACGGGTTTTATCGCCCAAGATACTGCCTTTAGTTACTGTACTGGAGGGATCTACGGCGAGTACTGCGACTTTATGTCCATCACGACACAAATTAGTACCCAAAGCTTCGATAAATGTAGATTTACCTGCGCCCGGTACCCCAGTAATACCTATGCGCGTAGATTTTCCTGTGTACGGCAACAGTTTTTGAATAACTTGTTGCGCCTTTGCAAAATGAATGGCAGCATTACTCTCGACAAGAGTAATGGCGCGGGACAAAATTGCCCTATCACCCTTCAGTACACCTTCTACATAACCGTCGACATCTAGCTTCCGGCGTTTTACCGCCGGAGCTACTTTACCAGTTTTATCTACTGTTACACCAGGAGTTCCTTCATGACCACCCGTGACTCCGCACATTACCCGGCAGGCAAATTTATCATTAGCTTCTT
>CAYVGQ010000070.1:0-1423 GCA_964450295.1 uncultured Phascolarctobacterium sp.
CAATTGCTGCTTTAGTACTGTTAATATTCTCGCCGGCGCGAATGCGAGTCAGAATTGCATTATACAAAGTCATCGGATAGTGTCCTCCGGTTAAAATCGCGTTTAAAAGCTGACCGCCGAGGAGTGGCAAGGCATCGCTTGCTTTCTTTGAAACCGTCGTTTCAGACAATATTATCCACGGCGGTATATACGGAAACTTTTCTTGTTTTGATGAGGCAATTTCCATTTGCCTGTAGTGTAGCGCATTATTTTTTAACATATTGCCAAAGCTGTCTCGATGGAAATATCGAATGCTGATTCTGCCTGCATTTGGTGAAAGACAGAGCAGATAAAACGGCTTCTCTAAGTCGCAGCTTTGAATTAAAGTTCCCTCTGTCAAGCCCTTTATTAGGGAACTTATTTTGGCGCCATCGCTTTCTTTCGGTTCAAGCGTCCACGAGAATATCTCCGCCTCCGCTTCGCCGCCTTCACCTTCCGCCCAATAAACAAGCGTGTCACCGCCAATAAATTTATGATGCTTATCGGATACAAGAAGGTCGTTTAGTGCGCCTGCATATGCAAGCGAGGATTTCTTGCCTATTTGCGCCGCAGGTTTTTTCACCGTTTCTGTCGCAGTCGCCGCTTGCCCATAAGAAGAAAAGCTTTCGGCATTTACGCTGACGAGCGCTTGTTTCCCCATCGTCACGCCTCTAAGTTCAATGCTTTCCTGTTTTCTCCATAGTACATCTTCTTCTCCTGTTATCAAGTCGCGTATTTGTTCTTTTCCAGCAGACTGCGCTAAATAATAGTCATTCCAAGCCTTGACAATCTCTTTGTCTTCATGTGCATATTTACCGTTTACCATAAATATGCAGTCGTTTTTTGTTTCAGGGACTATAAATCCTTCCGGCACTACCGGAACAGTATCAAAATAAGCTTTGATCGCGTTTGCCGCTTCGGATGTACTATTTTTTAAAATATTCTGATGTAATTTTTTGGCGGCGTCAAATTTTTGCTGCTCAGTATTTAAGATATATCCTGCCTTGTCACTGAGAAAAAATGGTAAAACACCCGATGTACGAGTTTCGGCAGCCGGCAATGAAATTATCCTCCGTCGTTTTACTTTCTTAAACTTATCAGAACCGTCTTTATTCTTGCCACTCGGTATTTCTATCTCCTCTTCAAGTGGAATAATACCGATAATATTACCGTTTGGTCCTATGTTTACAGCAAAATCCGTTGCGCGCTTTTTCCATCCCTGCTGTTCCCCTCCCACGTCTTCGTAACGTTTTACCAGCGCCTGCAAAATCATTTTAGCACCTCCACATTGCGCAGGTCGATGACGCCCCGCTTCATAACGGCGTGAAAATACGTCGGATTAAACTCGGTTACGTTGCCGTCGGCATCTTTTTCATATTCAAAATCGTAGAACATAATGCCAAAA
>CAYVGQ010000070.1:1433-4296 GCA_964450295.1 uncultured Phascolarctobacterium sp.
GGGAAATTCGCGCGTACCGAGGCAGGGCTGATGAAAGCACTGACCTTTTTTTATCCTGCGTGTTATCATTTCGGCAAACTTGCCGTGATTAAACGAGCCGTCCGCAAAGGTGTCTCCGGTCTCGCCGTTAGGCTTGTTCGGTAAATTGAGTTTTTCAGCAACCGGTTCAAAATGAGCGGTTACGACATACCGCACATTTCGAAGAAGCGTTGTTGCACGCTGGGTGCGATCTTCCGAGGTGAAAATATGCTCCTTCTGCCTGCTCGCCTTACTGTTAACCTCATTGCGCCGAATGTTATCAAAACGAATCGGATTACAAACTCTTATTTCGTCGACAACATAACGGATTGCCGGTTTCCAGAACACTGCTTCCAAAATACCGCGAGCCGCCGATGGGGTAATAACATCGTAGCTCACCCGCTCAACCTTAAGCTCTGGTCTTGAAAAGCAGGCATAGTCGCCGCTAATTTCAACGCTAAAACTCAAAATTACTCCCTCCTTTAAACGAGTATGGCATTACCGCAGCTCGGCTGCAATAAAACACCATATTTGCTGTCATATAATTGTTCGTTCATAATGCCAATGCCATCGTCTAAAACCTCAAGCTGACCGCATTGCTGCAGAGCGTCGAAATCATTCTGAAACAAATTGACGCTAAATTGCTGAATTTCTCGCAACAAACCTTTATTGGGATGACCGGCTCGCAATTTGTCACACAGCTGTTTGGTAGCTTTATTTTCAACCACAATGATCCGCTGGTTCTTATCTATTAGGCGAAATTCTTCGGCAACGGTTTTGAAGGGGAAAGACAGCGCATTTTTCAGTCCTTCATTAAATTGCACAAGCACGTTTTTTGTGTCCAGACCTTGCTCCCCAATAAAATAACGCAATTGCCGGAAGTAGCATTCAACGGCTTGCAATGACGCAATATCCGCGTTGTTCTGCTTTGCGTATTCAAAAGCCGCAATATTTTGCTGTATCGTAACCGGCGGTGAGGCTTCTTCAAAAGTAAAAACATGAACAACCGAATCAGCCGCCTTGTTTTTCCCCTCGCGATTGCAGCGCCCGGCTGCCTGAATAATGCTATCAAGCCCCGACTTTTCTCGGTACAATGCCGGGAAATCTACGTCAACTCCGGCTTCAATCAGACTCGTGCTTACTACCCGGCAGGCCTCGCCGTTTTTGAGTTTTTCCCTGATCTCGTTCAATACCGCTGTCCTGTGCGCCGGATACATGGTTGTCGAAAGATGATAGGCTCCTTTAATTTGAGCAGCAATTTTCTGTGCACTCTTGCGCGTGTTGACGACGCACAACACCTGCTTGTGCCTTGAAAGTTCCGTAATAAGCCGGTCGCCAGAAAATGTATCGGGCTCTACCTCATATGTGGTACGTCTGAAGTCCTTGTACATTTGTTGCGGATTTGAGTTTATCTCCTGAATGTGTAGCGGAAGAAAATATGCATCCAAACTGCTCTGCGTCGCAGTCGCAAGCACTGCCGTACAGCGACAGTTTTTTACAAGCTCAGCTATTGCGGCAACGCATGGAACAAGGTGTTTAAGCGGCAACATCTGCGCCTCGTCAAAAATAATCACACTGTTTGCAATACTGTGCAACTTGCGGCATTTACTCGGTTTATTTGCAAACAGGCTCTCAAAAAACTGTACATTACTTGTAACTATTAACGGTGCATCCCAATTTTCAGTGGCAAAACGACGGCGGTCTTGATCGCCATATTCAATATTGCTGTGGTGTTGGATAACATTTCCGGCTCCGAAAATTTCTTCAAAGACCTTAGCGTTCTGCTCTATAATCGTATTGTACGGAACGACATATATAATACGCTCCATATTATTTTCGGCAGCGTGGTTGAGAGCAAACGCAAGACTTGCAAGCGTTTTTCCGCTGCCGGTCGGTGCGGTCAGCGAAAACAAGCCGCGACTGCCGCCTGCCACACTGACGCAATCCTGCCGCAACGCATTTCGTTTTTTATCAAGATCTCGTTGTGGCTTATCAAAACTTTTTAAGTGCTCATTAAGCTTATTCTTTAATTCGTTTATAGTATCAAAACCGCCGCGAACTAGCGAGCCGTTATTCATAAAGGCCTCAGTATCAAGCCAGTCAGCATCTACAAGGCAAGAAAACAGCATTTTTGTCAAAAATGCCAAGGAAAATCCTATATTATCGACTTTCTGATTTCTGCCCGGATCCCATTTCTCGGGTGCGTTAATAGGTTTTAGCGTAATATCACCAGAATATGACGAATAGTCCGATAAAGCAGAATCGAATAATCGGTAATAAAGCGTGCCGGGTTCGCTTAGGTGGTTACTTTTAGAACCGCCATCCGGCAAGCCGCCATGGTGGCCGGCAACGCAGTATGCAGCCAATGTTCCGAGAATATTTCCCTCGCATATCTTCCACAAATCTCTTGCGCCGCAGGTTGAATGGTCAACGCGAATATTCGCCCCTTGGATATGTCTTTGAAAATCAGCTGAATACTTGCCAATGTCATGCGCCAGCGCGATTGCTGCGGCAATATTCTCTTCCCCAAAGGACTTCGCAAAGCCCCGCGCATAAGCTTCGGTGCCTCTAAGATGCTCCACAACGGATTGTTCAACCTGCTCGTTTGTACACTTGTCCTGTGGTCGCAAATGCGCAATAGCCATCTCTTGCCTCCTCTACTTTAATTAACTTCCCAATACATAAATTATAGCACCCTTAAAATAAAAGACCAACCGATATTTTCTATGTCTAATTTAATTCAATAAAAAAATCCGAACCCATTCCAATTGGAAAAGGTTCGGATTATATTAATCTGGTGGAGATGAGGGGAGTCGAACCCCTGTCCGAAAATATTGTAATATAA
>CAYVGQ010000070.1:4306-6666 GCA_964450295.1 uncultured Phascolarctobacterium sp.
GTCATTTTAAATTTTGCTTCCTCGACGCCTAACGGCAGGCTTCACGGTCGCTATCTCGATAAAATTCCCCTGCCAACCTCCGAGAATTGGTTTGCGGGTATCCCACTGTTTGCGTCTTTTCCGTTCCCATGGGAAGAGGATCGGAAAGACGTTAGCATTAAGCTGCTAAAGCGTAATCAGTTTTTGCGTTTACTTTAAACGTCCGCCGTTTAACGTGCTAACGGAACCACGGCTCGCTTATCATACCACACCTATCCCCGTCGAAACCAGTACATCCCCGTTGCATAAGTATGGCCTTTAAGGCTCTAATAATTCTAACACGGACTAGCTTTGCTTGCAAGCACTGCCCTGTGAAGAAACTGCAACATTTATCGGTTACGTTCCTTCATGGCGCGTTCCATTTCGCGCTTAGCATCTTTATTAGCTAAATCCTGACGTTTATCGTACAATTTTTTCCCTGTTGCTAAGGCCAATTCCATTTTTACTAAGCCGTGCGTAAAATACATTTTCAGCGGTACCAAAGCATAGCCCTTTTCCTTAACCTTGCCAATCAAACGCCTTATTTCTCCTCTATGCAGTAAAAGTCGTCGATTACGCAGCGGATCATGATTAAAACGATTTCCTTGGTCATAAGGGCTGATATGAAGATTATAGACATAAACTTCAGCTGTTTTTGTGATCTGCGCATAGCTGTCTTTTAGATTTGCTTTACCTGCCCTTAATGATTTTACCTCGGTACCCGTCAGTTCAATACCAACTTCATAAGTTTCGTAAATTGTAAAATCATGGCGTGCTTTTCTATTTTCAGTAATTATCTTTATTTTTTTTTCTGCCATTATTTTCCACCCGGTTACGATTATTTTTTCTTTCGGCCTTTTTTCTTGTTTTTGCGGACATTAATATATTTATTACCGCCAATACCGCCTTTGCCTCTTTTTGCCAACGGTTTTTTACGAGCGCCTTTTTCCCTGGTTTTCTTGTCGTCGCTTGGAGCAAAAACGCTACGCGCTGAAGCATGACTGCGTTGCCCTGAAAGCTGTATTTTAATACGCTCTCGAATTGCATCGTTTACACCTGCAATAATAAAATCAATGTTTCTATCAGCGATATTTACTTGTAAAACTTCTATCCGCACTGGATCACCCAAGCGATAGACCTTCCGCGTATGTGAACCCAGAAGCGCGTACCTGTCTTCATAGAACTCATAATAATCGTCCATAAGACTAGAGACATGCACCAGTCCTTCAACCCCATTTGATAATTCTACAAATATACCGAATGCAGTAACACCTGTGATAACTCCGTCGAATTCTTCTCCGATATGCCCTGCCATATATTCAGCTTTTTTCAGATCTACAGTAGCACGTTCTGCTTCAGCAGCCGCACGTTCGCGAATCGAAGAATGTTCGGCAATATCATCCAAGTTGGACATCAGCGTTTCACTTTTTTTAGCAGTCATGTCCGGATCTTTAAGCCATGTATGTAGCAACCGATGTACAATCAAATCCGGATAACGACGAATAGGGGAAGTAAAATGGGTATAGTACCCTGCGGCCAAACCAAAATGTCCAATATTCTCAGTCTGATACACGGCCTGCTTAAGAGAACGAAGTGCAACAGTAGAAACAAGACGTTCTTCCGGCTTACCTGTCATTGCCGCTAATGCTTTTTGTACTTCTCCTGGTTTGGTCTCGCTGCTTACTTTTAATTTAACATTGAAATTAGCCAAAAGTCCAGCTAGATCTTTCATCTTTTCTTCGTTTGGCAGATCATGCACACGATAAATAAACGGCCATTTTTGCGTAAACATATGCCTTGCGACGGTTTCGTTGGCAGCCAACATAAATTCCTCAATAATTGATTCTGCAATACTGCGAATACGTTGCACAATATCAATAGGATGTCCCTGCTCATCTAAGATTACCTTTTGTTCAGGTAGATCAAAGTCTATAGCACCGCGGGTTATACGTTTTTTTCGTAGCACATTGCATAGTTCTTCCATCATATGCAGCATCGGTACCACATCTTCATATTTTTGTATCAGTTCGGGGGTACCATTGACCAGAATTTCGCGTACGATATTGTAGCTGAGGCGATGTCGAACATCAATCACCGACGGGAATATTTCGTAACTCAAAATACGACCTTTCCGGTCAATATGCATCTCGCAGGACATAGTCAATCTTTCTTCGCCAGCATTCAGACTGCAAATTCCGTTTGAAAGGCGCTCTGGTAACATAGGTAAGACACGGTCAACTAAATAAACGCTTGTTCCCCTTTCACGCGCTTCTTTATCTAATATAGAATTTTCTTTGACATAGTAACTTACATCAGCAATATGTACACCCAGTAAAAATTCA
>CAYVGQ010000071.1:0-6595 GCA_964450295.1 uncultured Phascolarctobacterium sp.
AAAATGATTGTTCAGGAAATAAAATTCCTTGTATTGCAATAGCGTTATTTATTCTATCATAGTTAACTGTATTTACATATCCTTCAATTAAAGGTGTAGGTAGATCTACTGCATTCTTTAATGAATCTCTTGAAACTTCAGATAACCAATAATTTCCTTTTATTTTTGCTATATCTAAAAAATAGCTAAAAGTCAATAAAAAACGACTATTTTAAAAACGAGATTTATTTTGGATATTTTATCCCGTCAGAATTTGCTGTGTTTTGCAGATAATGTGTATCGTTCACATACTCGATTGTCAAACTGTTCTTCCATCTGCCTATACATGTGCTGCTAGCATTATGTACGCTAAACATCCATAATTTATTGATATCAAGGCCAAGCAACAGGCAAAGCTGAACTCTTATAACGCCTCCATGGGATACAATCGCTATATTTTTGTCGTTGTTATTAGTAAAAATATCATCGCAGGCCGATTTTACACGTTGCGCTACATCCGCAAAAGATTCGCCATTGGGCATTCTGCATTGAGCTGGGTGGTTAAAAAACAGTTCCAATTGCGAGCCCCATTTTTTTTTTATTTCATCATAACTCAACCCTTCCCAGTCGCCAAAGCTAATTTCCTTAAGCGCGTCCAAAGGTCTAACATCAAGTCCATGATACTCTGCCAATGGTTCAGCAGTTTGTCTAGCACGTTGCATAGAGCTGGAATACACCAAGTCTATATCAAATTTCTCATAGTATTTTCCTAAATTAGCAGCCTGTATTAACCCTTTTTTATTCAAGGGATTATCTATATGTCCTTGAAAATGAAAACTGTTATTAGCATCTGTCTCTCCATGCCTAATTAGATATATCTTGCCCATACTGCCTCCTTTATTACTTTCCTTTTATTTGTATTGCATGCGAAAATTCTGCCATTTCGCAATGTACTCCCGCTTCCTCAAAAGTCTCCATTTCATTATACGCCTTTATGCCTGCATCAAACAAGGAAAAAGCTAAAACCGCTCCTTCACCGGCTCCGCTGTTTATTCCCAATCTTAGCGGTGCCGAAAGTCGCAGTATCTTTAACAGTTTTTCCATACCTGCTTCTGCTGATACATGTCCTGCTATGCAATATTCACTCGACAGCGGAGCAAGCTTAGATGCGCCGATAGCAGCAAGACAAGTGGCTACTCCATCCAGCATTACCGGAACGCGAGCAGCAGCAGCTTGTAAAATTCCTCCGGACATGGCTGTTACGGAAAGATCATTTAACTCTTTCAAAAATTGAATCCCATTATCAATCTGTAGCAGTTTTTCAAGATTTGCGTCTACTGTATAAATGCCAAAAGCACCTAACCCAAGCATCTCTAGCTTATGGTGAACAAGATATTCCTTAACTAATAAAGCACCTTCATCTAAAGCTTCTTCAATGCCTGTAGCAGTAATAAGTAGCGGATATGTTTCAGCTTGCGTCTCAGTAGCAAGCAAAGCGGCGGCATCCTTAGTCTGCATGGCCTTAGCTATAGCAGCAGCATTGACACTCCACTGTAGCAAAGCTTTCTTTGGATATTGTACAGCTCTATTGTCGGCACTACCGATAATACCTGCATAGCGAGATACCATTGCTTCAAGTTTCGCTAGCGAGCCCACCGGTTTTATCAGGTTATCAAAACGCTTCTGTGCTGCTGCTGACGCACAGGCATCAATTGGTTTTATTTGATCTATGATTAGATTGATATCCATCTTCAAACCTTCCTTATCTCAACAAAAATACGATCGTCAACAAATAAATTACATTCCCACATTCAGTCAATGCGCCATAGGTATCTCCCGTTAAGCCACCCAATTGTTTTTTTAAGTAATTGGCAATGATCAGTGTTAAAACTAAACAAATTCCACCGGCAGTTAAATACTGCATTCCGCAGAAGCTAATAATGATGACACATAAAATAAAAGCAATATAAGTATAAACCGTTTTGGCATACTTAGTAAACATATGCCCGATACCGTTTTTACGAGCATAGGGAAAGTTCACAATAAAAACTACCATAAAAGTTCTGGTAGCAACTGACATTGCCACAAGCACCCAAGTAAGCTTGCTACCGTCGATTTCAAGATAAGCAGAAAGCTTTAGCAGAAGCAAGATAATAATTGCCAGTACTGCATTAGAACCTACATGACTATCCTTCATTATTTCCAGCATTCTTTCTCGGCTGCGGGCAGAAAAAACACCGTCTGCAGTATCCATAAAACCATCATACATCAATCCGCCGGTAACTATAATTTCAGTCAGTAGCAAAAGTGTTCCTCGTAAAACCAAAGGAGCATCAACATAAACTAGACTATAATTTACAAGGGCCAAAATTGCACCTATAACCAGCCCAACCAACGGAAAATATGGTACACTGCACGAAAAATCTTCATCACGCCAATCTGTGCGATTAGAAAAACGTATACGCGTCAAAAATTCCAAACATGTGATAAAATTACGCATTTAGAACACCACGCTTAGGTAATTTTTTGTAAGTATTAATGGCCATCTTTAAAATAACTATCGCTAAAGCAGCTCCTGTGCCTTCACCTAAACGCATACCGGCATCAACTATAGGTTGCAAATGTAGCACTTCTAGCATTTTTGCATGGGCTATTTCTGCTGAAAGATGCGAACAAATCATGTAGTCCGCACAGGCAGGTTCAATGCCATAGGCCAGCAAAGCTGCGGCAGTAGCGTTAACACCGTCTACCATTGTTGGGACACGACGTCTTGCGCCTGCCAAAATCATCCCAACTAAAGCTGCATGGTCGTAACCGCCCACTTTACAAAGTATATCCATTGCATTGCCAACTTTAGGCTGGTTTTTTGTTAAACCTTCTGCTACGATTTTCCTTTTTATGGCCATACGTTCATCGTTAATTCCCGTTCCGCGCCCAACTGTTAGTTCTGGCGACAGTCCTAAAAATGCTGAAACTATTGCGGCAGTAGAAGTTGTGTTACCAATACCCATTTCTGCTGTTACTAACATATTATAGCCTTTATCGATACATTCGTCGGCAACTTTCATACCAACAAGCAAAGCTTGTTCAGCTTGTTCCTGTGTCATCGCCGGTCCTTGAGTAAAATCTTCTGTACCCCATGCTACTTTTGCCTGATAAACTTTTGACATAGTGCTTAAATCAAAAGCCGTTCCGACATCGACCACAAACACATCCGCGCCCGCATGACGAGCCATTACATTTGCTCCTGCGGTTTCACGCATATAACCATTAATCATCTGCATTGTTACTTCCTGAGGATACGCACTAACGCCATATTTGGCAATTCCATGATCACCGCACATTAACAGCATCGCACTTTTAATCTTATCAGGCAATTCACTGCCAATCATAGCGGCATATTTTACAACCATATCCTCTAGTTTCCCCAAACTGTGCTCAGGCTTATCCACATCGGACCAGCCCGCTTTTACTTTTGCCGCGATATTAGTATCTAACGGCGGGATAACTATGCTTTTCATATTGATACTCCTTCATCCTCGAAACAAAACGCTATTTTTTTTAGATCAAAAGCTTGTCCGGCAACACAATAAAAAACTCTGTCACATTCTTTAGCGACTTGTTGATTTACCCACCCAGCTAAATCCCGATATTCTCTTGCCATCGTATTGTCGGGTACGATACCGCAACCAACTTCGTTACTGACAAATACTACTAGCTTATTTGTACTTTTGGCAACTTCCAGAAGTTTTTTTATTTCATTTTTTACGAAGTCTACTTTTTGCTCAAAACTGCCTTGAATTGAAATTTTACCGTACATTAAATTAGTCATATACAAAGTAAGGCAATCGAATAAAATTGCATCGGCAGTTGCACTTGCCACCTGTATCACCTTCTCGGCCTGATAAGGTGCCTCATAATTATTCCATCTTTGGGGAGAACGACGTTCCTGGTGTAAACGAACACGTTCAGCCATTTCGTCGTCAAAGATTTCAGCAGTGGCTATATAAGCGCATTTAAGGGCATAATGCAGAACTAGCCGTTCAGCAAATTCACTTTTACCGCTGCGCGCGCCACCGGTAACTAAAATCATTTCTTGTTTCATTGAAAAGCCTCCCTTAAAAATAAAAAGACCCTCTACGAGAGAGGGCATAAATAATAAGAATATGCAAATATCAACCTATCTCCCGTAGGTATAAAATATTTGTAACAGGCAGGTCTCCTGGCTTAGGTTCAACGTCAAAACTGCGCCTTCCCAGTTTCCCAGTGGCATATTGCAGTTAACTCACCTTTACAGTAGCGGGACTGCGCCGGATTTGCACCGGCCTTCCCTATTAAGCGTCGACCTCGGTCGGCACACCTGTTGATTTTTTCCAATAATATGTATTCGACATTCTTTTACAAATTCCTGCTTTATTCACGCAACATTTTTTCAGTTTCTTCTTCCAAATATTCGTGCGTATCATTGACATTACGCACCGTAATCAGAACTCTGCTTCGTCCATACCAATAATAAATTTTGATTTCATACCATTGCGTAATACCATCAGATCCGATAAACCGGCACTCACAACCCGAAAAACTTGGTTTATTATTATAATTTGTGCACAGAACATCAAAAGCAAGTTGCGATGAAAATGTTTCTATATCGCTAGGAAAAAGCAGTTCCTGTACGATATGCTGATAATCATTTTTATAATTACCTGTATAGGGAATAAAAACATTCCCTGTAGGATTAAACGCCATTCTTGAATAATAGGCGTCTTTTAGGTTCAGTTCAATAGCTAAGTCGCATATTTGTGGGAATAAATCTCCAAGATTCTGATATGAAGGCAATTTTACTGTCCGCCCATAGTCATTAATGCTACGTCGTTCGGCATTAACTATCTCGATTTTACTTAAGTTGAGCAGATTTTCAAACTTATCTTTTTGCAAGGGCTGACAATAATAGAAGCCCTGCGCTATATTACAGGAAACACTTTTCATAACAGCAACCTGTGCTTCTGTTTCTATGCCATCACAAATAATTGTTACATCCATATCTTTGGCAATCGTGACCATTCCTTTAATAATTGCAATATCCTTATCATTAGCGCAAGCAGATAATATGTTTTTATCAATTTTTAAAATATCAATATTGATATCACTCAAAATTCGTAAAGATAAATAATAAGCACCAAAATGATCTACAGCAATCTTAAAGCCTTGATTCTTTAATTTCTCAACTTGACTCGATGCAAAAAATACATCTTCTGCAAGAAAACGTTCCGCCAATTCTACAATTAAAAGTTTATGAGGAACATTATGTTTATCAGCAACTTCTTTTAAAGAATTAATAAAATTTTCATCTTTGAAATGTTCCATAGAGAAATTACACGATATAGGGAAAACTTGTAGACCCAAAGCTAAGCGCAATGCCAAAAAATGACATACCTCTTCAAAAACAAAGTTTTCAAATTTTGCCAACTGATTTTTCTCTTCCAATATAGGGATAAGTGAATCCTGAAGAATTACTCCTCGAGTTGGGTGTTCCCAACGCAGAAAAGCCTCCGCACCTATAATCTCATTAGTGTAGATGTTGTATTGTGGCTGAAAATATACAGCAAATTCTTTATTAAACAAACCACGTTCAACTTCTTCAGCAAGACGATTATAACTGTTTATCAGTTCCGAATCATTAACAAAAAATAAAGTACGACCATTTTTACATAAAACTTTTTTAGTAAGATCGGCAACAGCCTTTACCATAGCGTCTTCTATAGGTTCCTCATTACGTAAAACATACAAATCTCCACGAAGTCGGATTGTAATATTGCAAATACGCTTTACTTCGCTTTCAACCATGTCTGCAAGACCCTCGAACCACTCAATATGTGCTTGTTTATCAGAAAACGGGACTAAACAAAAAAAATTATCTCCGACATGCCTTGTTGTTAGGTATCCTTCCATAATACGCCGGTTTAATTCAATACCTAAAATCCGTAGAACATTGTTGGCAGTTTTTCGTCCATAAATATCAACAATGTCATAGTAAGAATCAATATCCAGATGTATCAACGCCAAAATATTTTTGTTATTTTTAAGCAATTCTTCTGCCTGTTCTTTAAACTTATCAAAACCAAGCGTACCGCTTATTTTATCCCTTATATATTTTTGGGAATAAATCATCCTTTGATGTTCTGACGAGCGAAGATATGCAATTGCTATAAATACGCAAAAAGCTATAATCGATAACAGATAAAAATTCATAATAATCTCCCATTTTATTCTTTGAATTGTTATAAGTATATCGCTTACATATAAAAAATGCTATATTTTTAACTTCTTCAAAACGTTTTTAAAGTAATTTAAGTCAAAAATGACCATAGTTTTTTTAAAACTATGGTCATTTCGCTTTAGTTATCTACTTCAACTTCAACTCTTGCTAAAATAAAACATAAGTCTGAAAGGCGGTTCAGACAAATTAGAACTTGCTGATTTACCTCTTCTGTTTCAGATAAACGAAGCAGGCAGCGTTCGGCACGGCGCGTAGTTGTACGGGCCATGTCTAAAGCGGCTGATCCGGGGGTGCCTCCGGGGATGATAAAATGACTCAAAGGTTGAAGCATAGAGTCAT
>CAYVGQ010000072.1:0-6589 GCA_964450295.1 uncultured Phascolarctobacterium sp.
AGCACCAACAAGACGTGAAGTAGTATGTTTTTCCATATATTCGGACATATCAAACCTAATTAAAGCTCTTTCGTCACCGAAAAGATTTTCTGCCACTGCTTTAGCCAGTTCAGTTTTTCCAACGCCAGTCGGACCCAGGAACAGGAATGAACCGACAGGACGATTCTTATCCTTAAAGCCTGCTCTTGCTCTGCGAATAGCTTTGGCTACTGCCTCAACAGCTAAGTTTTGTCCCACCACACGTTCGTGCAAGGACTGTTCCAAATGCATCAACTTCTGCGATTCACCTTCAGTCAACTTCTGTAACGGAATATTGGTCCAAGAAGCAACTACCTCGGCCACATCCTCCTCAGTTACCGTCAACTTGCTGCTAGAGCCACTGCGCTGTGCCTGTCGTTCGTTATACAGCTGTTCTTTAAGTTTGCGTTCAGCATCACGCAGTTCAGCGGCGCGTTCATATATTTGCTGATTAATTGCCGATTCTTTTTCCACGCGCACTTTTTCTAACTCCTGCTCTAACTCTCGTTGTGGCAAAGATCTTTTATAACTGTGCAAACGTACTCTAGAGCATGCTTCGTCCATTAAATCAACCGCTTTATCCGGAAGATTTCGATCAGTAATATAACGATCCGATAACCTTACGGCCGCCAAAATTGCCTCGTCAGTAATCTGAATACGGTGGAAAGCTTCGTATTTATCACGCAATCCCTTCAATATTTCAATAGAATCAACTACATCCGGAGCACCAACTACTATCGGCTGAAAGCGGCGTTCCAAGGCGGCGTCTTTTTCTATATTTTTGCGATACTCATTTAGTGTAGTCGCACCAATAGCCTGCAGCTCACCTCTTGCTAATGCCGGTTTAATAATATTTGCAGCGTCAATGGCTCCCTCGGCGGCACCAGCTCCAATAATCGTGTGTAATTCATCTATAAAAAGAATAATGTTCTTATTCTCCTTAACTGCTTCCAGCAGTTCTTTCAGACGTTCCTCAAACTCACCGCGATACTTCGTCCCAGCAACAAGATAACCAATCTCCAAGGAAAAAACAATCTTATCACGTAAAATTTCGGGCACATTTCCTTCTATAATGCGTTGTGCCAAACCTTCGGCAATAGCTGTTTTGCCAACGCCCGCTTCACCAATTAACACCGGATTATTTTTTGTCCTGCGACATAGAATTTGAATAATTCTTTCTATTTCCTTTTCTCGCCCAATCACCGGATCAATCTTGCCTTCGTTAGCAAGCTGATTAAGGTTCCGCCCAAACTCCGAAAGCATATCCAAAATATTATTTCCGGCTTCTTTCTCAACTTCACCGGAAGCATGTCCGCCGCCTTCGGTCAGCGACTGATTATCATAAACTGCTTTGATGATTTTCAGAACTTGCTCTGCCACGACGTTAAAGTGACGCAATACTTGTGCCGCCACACCTTCGTCTTCGTACAATAGCCCCAAAAGCAAGTGTTCCGAACCAACATAATGCAGTTTCAAAGCAGCCGCTGCTTCACCGGCCAATTCTAAAGCTTTTTTAGCCCGTGGAGTATAACTAATCATCAGTTCCGTACTTCCAGCAGACTCCATTCGGCTCTCTAACTCATTAATAGCCGCTTGATTGTCAACGCCAAGTTTATCCAAAATTTTTTTAGCAAAGCAATTATCCATATGCAAAAGTGCCAATAGCATATGTTCTGTTCCAATATGATCATGCCCTTTGTCCAAAGCAAAACGCATCGCATCTTCTAAAATACCCTTCGCTCGCTCAGTAAATCGATTCATAATCTGTTCTTCCCTACCCTTTGGTTTTAACAGTCCGTCTAAAAATTCTTTCGCATTAAAGACAGTTCCTGACAAAAAATTGGACGGAGTCATCTTTGCGACACAGTCCGAACACAACCATTTATCTATCTGCTTATCGTTGACCACACAAACTACATGGACAACAGCTTCCTTCAATCCACATTTTTGACATAGCATATTGCTCACCTCACTCCCGTTCAGTCATTTTGCTGATAGCTGTTTGCAAAACAGCTTCTTTCTTTTGTTCGTCTGCATCTAAAATTTCCATCATATACTGCAGCAATTTTTTTTCTCTTCTGCTGATCATCCGATTGGCTGCCCAATGCTCGATCAGATCGTAAACCTTTGGTTCATCGTTTTGTGTCGCAAGCTCTTGAGGCATAACACGTACGATCCTCACAAAACCGCCACTGCCGCGACGTGATTCTACCATAAAACCACGTTCCGGTGTAAAACGAGTACTTAGGACATAACTGATCTGCGACGGGGCACAGGAAAGTTTATCCGCCAGTTCGTTGCGCTGTACTAAAACGCTATCTTCACTATCCTCAAAAAGCTGCCTGATGATGAAATTTTCAATCGCATCCGCAAGATTTCTCATCGTGACTACCTTCCTTGTATTAATATGGCAGAAAATATTCTGTCTGAATCCATTAATTAGATTAGTTATATTATATTTGACTTTTCGACTTTTGGCAAGTGAATTATCGGTGAATCCCTCTAAGATGTTCCAATATTTTAACCTGACATGCACTGCAATAAAGAAATTTCACACAAAAAAAGCACAGACCTATGAGTCCGTGCTTTTTTGCCGTAACCAAACATTATTTTGTTTTTGACTGCAATTCTTTGGCAAAATCATAGCCCAGCTTTCTTGCGGCTGCCAAATCTTCTTCTTGTGCCTTCCATTTACAGAAAAAACCGGTTTCCACTATAAAGCCAGCGTCTGCTAGTAATTCTTCCATATCTTTTTGTGCACCGCCAGCCCAGCCATAGGTACCAAAAACAGCCGCTTTTTTACCTGTCGGTTTCAATCCTTTAGTATAAATAAGCAAACTTCCCATAGTCGGTAGCATGCCACTGTTCAATGTAGAGGAACCAACAAGCATCCCCCCCGCCTCAAACAGCTCGGCAACAGCTGTACTGTTAGGCGTTTCATTCATCCTTAGCAACACTGCGTCACTGCCGGCATTAACTACCCCTTCCAGAACGGCACGCGCCATTTGTTCAGTAGCTCCCCACATAGTATCGTATGCAACTACTACGCTGCTACCACTGACACCTTTTCCCCACGCCGCATATTTAGACAAAACTTCTTTGATATGACTACGCCAGATAACTCCGTGTGACGTAGCGATTATTTGCAAATCTAAAGCACCAACTTTGGCAAGAGCCTTGTCGATTAGTTTGGCATAAGGCCAAAGGATGTTAGCAAAATATTTTTTAGCTTCGTAAAAAAGAATCGATAAATCAACTTCGTCGTCAAATCTTTTAGCTGTAGCATAGTGCTGGCCAAAAGCATCATTAGAAAACAAAATACCGTCATCAGAGCAGTATGTCGCCATACTGTCAGGCCAGTGTAACATTGGCAGTGCTACAAAAGTCAACTCGCGTTTACCGATAGATAGTTTATCACCGTCTTTAACTACATGAAAATTATATAGATCGCCGTAGTGACGAATGGCTTCGGCCTTACCTTGTGCCGTTATAAAAAATTTGGCATTAGGGGCAGCCTTGACCAAAGCAGGCAACGCTCCAGCATGATCCGGTTCTACATGATTGATAATAACATAATCAATTTTAGCCGGTTCAACTACACGGCTTATTTTATCGAGTAATTCATCGGCAAAAATTGCTTTCACCGTATCGATAAGGCAAATTTTTTCGTCCATAAGCAAATAGGAATTATACGTAGCGCCGTGCTCTGTTCTATAACCATGAAAATCACGTACAGACCAATCACAAACACCTACATCGTAAATTTTAGGGGCTATTTCCAAAGGCATCATTTCCTACACTTCCTTTCGAGAAAACTGTTTATTTAATTATATCGGAAAAAGTCGTTAAAGAGTAGTTCCTTTTACCCTATATTTATGAAATCAAGAAAAATAAACTTATAAAAATCTTTCCGTTACACTGTGAGTAATTTTATCAATAACAAGCTCGAACTGGTGAAAACTGTTAAGTGTGCTGCGATGACCTATACTGACAATGGTGGTATCCGGCAGTAATGTTTCTATTAGCTGATACATAATTTTTTCAGTAGTTTCATCCAAAGCAGAAGTTGCTTCGTCTAAAAAAAGCCACTGGGGCTGATAGAGCAGTGCCCGTACAAACGCTAGACGTTGTTGCTCACCACCACTAAGCACATGTGCCCAGTCAGACTCTACATATAACTCTTTAGCCAGATAACCGATTCGACACTGTTCTAACAACACCACTAGTTCTTCGTCTGTTTTTCTGCAGTTGCCAGGATAGAGTATCGCTTCTTTTAATGTACCCAATGGCAGATAGGGTTTCTGTGGTATAAACATTAACTTTGCTACCTCCGGCATAGTAAGTTTGCCACTAACATAGGGCCAGATACCGGCAATAGCACGCAGCAGTGTACTTTTGCCGCTGCCACTAGCACCTTTAATAAGAATATTGCGTTTCGGTCCATGGATCAGAGTAAAATTTACATCCGCAAGCAAACGCTTCCCATTAGGCAAATCTACCTGCAATAGCTGTGCTGTAATAGAATTATCATCGCTAACAAAACGTTGCAACTGACGCTGAGGATTCTCATGCTTAACCGTATACATATGCAGGCCAAAACCTGTAAGACGTTCTACAACGGCACGCCATTCTGCTAAAGAAGCATACATATCTACAAAATACGACAATGATTCCTGTACTCGGCCAAAAGCACTAGCAATCTGAATCAAACCACCCAAAGTAATTTCTTTGCTCAGATACCGTGGCATCGCGACAACAAAGGGGAAAATAATTGCGATTTGTGAATAACCAGAATTGAGCCAGACCAGTTGTTTTTGTTTCTGCACTATTTTCCAAAAATTACCCAATAGCAAAGCAAAACGTTTTTTAAAAACGCCACCTTCCTGAGCTTCTCCACTATAAAAAGCTACACTTTCAGCATTTTCACGCATACGCATCATACTAAACCGAAAATCAGCTTCGTAACGTTGCTGAACAAAATTTAGACTAACCAGTTTCTTCCCAATAATATGCGTAAGCCAAGTACCGATAACAGAATAGATAAGTGCTACCCAAACCAGATACCCTTGAATTTGCCATACTTTACCGGCTAAAGTAAATTCCAGTGCGTTAGATAATTCATAAAGAATAAAAACAAAAGAAATAAAAGTACAAAAGGCCTTTAAAATACCGACACTGAATTTTAACGTCATTTCCACAAACAATCGTACATCTTCACTTATACGTTGGTCAGGGTTATCAGTATCCACCCCGAACATTTGCAGACGATAGTAAGTTTTATTTTTCAACCATTCGTCTATATAACGGTTCGTAAGCCAGCGTCTCCAGTTTAAAATCAACACCTGCTGCAAGTAAAATGCATACACAGACAGAATAATATAAACCATAGCCAACCAGCCAAAACGAATAAGCTCATCGAAAATCATTTCTGTATGATAGTTTTGCAGGGCATTATAAAAAGAATTATTCCATTTGTTAAGCAACACCAGCATGTACACAACGCCCAATGTTAGCGCAATAATAGCAGTCAATAGCAAATATGCTTTGGTCTTTTCCTCAGACTGCCAATAACTTTTTGTAAGATACCAAACATCACGTAAAAATTTCCCTTTATTTTTTAACCCGTTCATCTAATTTTACTCCTAAACATAGTTTGTCTAAATTAGTTTTCCCTTTTTTAATACCACATAAAACCTAAAAATCCTGCAAAAAAACAATGTCCCACCATAAAGGCAGGACATTATCTATTTAGAAAACATTTATTTTATTTTTCGATATGTTTTTTTCTATTGAAAACACGCTCAACGACTACAAACAATACCGGTATCATAAAGATACCAATCATTGTGGCAAAGGTCATACCTCCGACAACAGCATTGCCCATAGAAACACGGGCACCAGCGCCAGGGCCTGTAGCAATAGCCAACGGCACACAACCAAGAATGAACGCAAAAGATGTCATCAGAATTGGGCGCAAACGCAATCTGGCGGCATCAAGCGCCGCTTTGACAACAGGTTCGCCCTTTTCCATATTCATCTTAGCATATTCAACGATTAAAATACCGTTCTTAGCATTTAAACCAACCAACATGATCAGTCCAATCTGCATATATACATCATTTTGCAGTCCACGCAGATATTGAGCACCAAAACAGCCAAGTGCAGCTACCGGAACAGATAGCATAACTGCCAGCGGTATCGTCCAGCTTTCATACAAAGCTGCCAAGCACAGAAATACGAAAATCAATGAGATGACAAAAATCTGTGTAGATCTGTTACCTGCTTCCAATTCGTCACGGCTCTGATCTACCCATTCATAAGTATAGGTAGTAGGAAGAATTTCTGCTGCAATTTCTTCCAATGCAGTCATAGCCTGCCCCGTACTATAGCCATCGCTGGGATTGCCTGCAATCTTGATCGCACGCACACCATTGAAACGAGTTACAGTTGCAGAACTAGTTTTACCCTCATCAGTAACCAATGTGTTCAAAGGTACCATATCACCGTTATTACTGCGTACAAAGAAATAACGCATATCATTAACATTGGTACGGTATTTGGCATCAGCCTG
>CAYVGQ010000073.1:0-418 GCA_964450295.1 uncultured Phascolarctobacterium sp.
AGGACCGGAATTAAAAATGCATCAATGTGGTCTGCCAAAAGAAATGGCTTTAGAATTATTTAAACCTTTTGTTATGAAACGTTTGGTCAACAGTGGTCAAGCTACTAATATCAAAAGTGCTAAACGCATGGTAGAACGTGCGACAACTGCTGTTTGGGATGTTTTAGAGGACGTTATCAAAGAGCATCCTGTACTTTTGAACCGTGCTCCGACTTTACACAGACTTGGCATTCAGGCTTTCGAACCGATTCTGTCTGAGGGACGCGCTATTAAACTGCATCCTTTGGTATGTACAGCATACAATGCCGATTTCGATGGTGACCAGATGGCTGTGCATCTTCCTCTTTCAGTGGAAGCACAGGCTGAGTGCAGATTCCTGCTACTATCACCCAATAACCTGTTAAAGCCTTCAGATGGT
>CAYVGQ010000073.1:428-3071 GCA_964450295.1 uncultured Phascolarctobacterium sp.
ATGGCAGTCCATTTGCCGTTATCTGCTGAGGCTCAAGCTGAAGCAAGAATGTTGATGCTTTCTGTAAATAATATTTTGGCTCCTAAAGACGGTAAACCGGTAGCGGTACCTTCGCAGGATATGGTTTTGGGTTCATATTATCTAACTATCATCAAAGAAGGTGCTAAGGGCGAAGGTATGCGTTTCAGTTCCTTTAATGAAGCCGCCCTTGCATATTTCCACGGCGAAGTTGCTTTGCAGGCTCGTGTAAAAATATATATTCCAAATAAAGAGATTTATGGCGAACCTAAAGAGGATGGTGTAAGTCTTGTAACCACGACTATTGGTAATGCGATTCTAAACGAAGGACTGCCGATAGAAATGCGTTATTTCCATTTAGAAGAAGAAGATAATAGTGATGGCGAAAAAGTTAAAGTATGGCATTTAAATAAACTGATGGATAAAAAAGAACTGGGCCGTTTGGTTGCTAAAGCACATAAATTGTACGGTAATTTGCGTACTGCTGAAATTCTTGACGTTGTTAAAAAGATGGGATATGACAATGCTTGTAAAGCAGGTATCTCTATTGCGGTTTCAGATATCAAGATTCCACCTGAAAAAGCTGAAATTCTTGCGGCAACAGAAAAAGAAATTGATAAGACGGAGCGTTTGTTCCGTCGCGGTTTGATGAGTGAAGACGAACGTTATCGTAAAGTTATCGAGTTATGGAGCAAAGCTACTGATGATGTAACCAATAAACTGATGTCTTCTACAATGGATCCGTTCAACTCTGTATACATGATGGCTAACTCGGGTGCCCGCGGTAACACGCAGCAAATTCGCCAGTTGGCCGGTATGCGTGGCTTGATGGCTGATCCTTCCGGACGTATTATTGACCGACCTATCAAAGCTAACTTTCGTGAGGGCTTGACAGTTTTGGAATACTTCATTTCAACGCACGGTGCTCGTAAAGGTTTGGCTGATACAGCTCTACGTACGGCTGACTCGGGCTATTTGACTCGTCGTCTTGTTGATGTTGCTCAGGATGTCATTGTACGTGAGGATGATTGTGATATCGTAGGCATTAATCTGGTAAAAGAACGCAGCCGTTTGTGTAAGGCGACTTTGGGTTCCAGTCAGAATAAGCTTCGCGATATCGTTATTGGTCGCAATCTGGCTACAGGTATTACAGACCCTGTAACAGGCGAGCTTTTGGTTGAAGCTGATACGATTATTACCGAAGAACTTTACAACAAACTAGCGGTTGCTAAGGTCATAGAAGTGGTATTATATGCTAATGATGATTTGAGTGGCGAAGAAACTGAAGTTATACAAATCAACATTAGTGATGAACAAGCCAATGTAGTTTTAAAAGATGCTATGATGCATCATTTTGATGGGAGAGAAGTTGCCGAGGATGTTGTCACGGCTAATGGTATTGTGTTGATTGCCGCCGGGGCTACTTATAACGAGGCGGCTATTGACGCTATTTTGGCTGACGGCACTGTCCGTGATGTAAAGGTACGCAATAATGCTATTGAAGGTATTGAAATAGAATCAATCACCGAAGGTAAAAACAAACAGACTATTATCGAGTCTCTTCGCGACCGTATCGTCGGCCGTTATTTGGCAGAAGACATTGCTGACAAAGATGGTAATATTGTTTATCACATCAATGATTATGTTAATGAAGAAATTGCTGATGATATTGCTTCTTTGCGTGAAAAAGTATGCATCCGTTCTGTACTTAACTGTAAAGCTAAGGTTGGCGTCTGTCGTAAATGCTATGGGCGTAACCTTGCTACCGGCAGGAAAGTTGAAGTTGGCGAAGCGGTTGGCACTATTGCTGCTCAGTCCATTGGTGAACCGGGTACTCAGCTGACCATGCGTACCTTCCATACCGGCGGCGTGGCCGGTGACGATATTACACAAGGTTTGCCTCGTGTCGAAGAGTTATTTGAAGCGCGTAAACCAAAGCATCCGGGCTTACTCACTGAGAATACAGGTAGAGTACATATAGGCGAAGAAAATGGCGTACGTAAAGTAACTGTCACGGGTGAAGAGGAAGAACAGACTTATACAATTCCTTATGGGGCTAAACTTGCGGTTGTTGAAGGCATGGAAATCAGGAGCGGTGACCGTCTAACAGAAGGTTCACTCAATCCACATGATATTCTGCGTATTAGTGGTGTACGTGCTACTCAACGTTATCTCGTACAGCAGGTGCTGGGTGTTTATAAATCTCAAGGTGTTGAGATTAATGATAAGCATATTGAAGTGATGGTTCGCCAGATGATGCGTAAAGTGCGCATTGAAGAAGCCGGCGATACTTATATGCTGCCCGGCGAATATATTGAGGTGGCTGAATTTGAAGCACAAAATGTAGAAATGCTAGCTAAGGGGTTGCAGCCTGCTGAAGGGCGTCCTGTGTTGCTTGGCATCACCAAAGCATCTTTGGCTACGGATTCCTTCTTGTCCGCGGCATCCTTCCAAGAGACCACGCGCGTACTTACAGATGCTGCCATTAAAGGCAAAGTAGATCCGTTGCTTGGCCTTAAGGAAAATGTTATCATTGGCAAACTCATTCCGGCAGGTACTGGTATGAGCCGTTACCGTGATATCAAAATCAAATACAGTACTACTAACAGCGAACAGCAGTAATGC
>CAYVGQ010000073.1:3081-6447 GCA_964450295.1 uncultured Phascolarctobacterium sp.
ACTAAAATATCAAAATCAAATATAATACAGTAAATAAAACTGAACTGAAATAAAATCGGATATCAAGCAGCAGACCCCACTCTTTTTAAAACAAAGGGTGGGGTTTTTATAAACAACCTTGCATTTTTTCCAAGAAAGATGAAAAGCGAACGATATAATGAGTTTTTGTTAAAAAGTTCACATTATAATTGACACAGGGGAAACCTATTGGTAAAATTATAATAATAAATATGATGTTATAAATGCCCCGAGAAGGATTTTTAGTTGCGCATATAGCAGTTGAAAGATTTCGACTTGGGTTTATTTTTTTCTCACAGTTTTGCTAGGAGGCAGAAACATGAAAGTAGCTATTATTATGGGAAGTAATTCGGACTGGCCAATTTTAGAGCCGGCAGAGAAAACACTGAAAGAATTTGGTGTAGAAGTAGAGGTTTTAGTGGCTTCTGCACATCGCACCCCTGATATTGTGCATGAATTTGCCGCTGGCGCGCGTAAATGTGGAGTAGAGGTTATTATTGCTGCTGCCGGCGCTGCCGCACATTTAGGTGGGGTTATCGCCGCTTATACAACGGTACCGGTAATCGGTATTCCCATCAATGCTACGCCACTTAATGGCATGGATGCATTGTTGAGCTTTGTTCAAATGCCGGCTGGTATTCCTGTTGCTACAATGGCTATTAATGGCGCTAAAAATGCTGCTTTGTTTGCAGTGCAGATTCTAGCAGTAAAATATCCTGAACTGGTGACAAAATTATCTGAAAATCGTTTGCAAATGCAGGAAGAGGTAAAAGCTAAAGGTGAAAAACTTGCTAAATTAAGAGCGGAATCTAAGTAAGAGATGGTTTGAAAGGAAGAACTAACTGTGTCAAGTATTGATTTTGAATTAGATAAATTACATGAAGAATGTGGCGTTTTTGGCATTTATTCCCATAAAGACAATGTTGCTCTTAATACTTATTGGGGGCTGTATGCTCTGCAGCATCGAGGGCAAGAAAGTACCGGCATCGTAACTACTGACGGCAGTAATATGCAAGTCAGAAAAGGCATGGGCTTAGTCTCAGAAGTCTTTAAAGACGGTGTAGGAGATCTTGATGGCAATATTGCGATTGGTCATGTGCGTTATTCTACTACTGGTTCCAGTATGGCCTATAATACTCAGCCTCTACATGTTTATTTTGACGGCGGTAATATGGCCTTGTCTCATAATGGTAATCTGACTAATGCAACTGAGTTGCGTACTCGTTTAGCCAGAGACGGCGTAGTTTTTCAAACGACTGTCGATACAGAAGTGGTGCTCAGTTTGATTGCCCGCTCACGTGAAGAAAAAATTGAGAGTCGTGTTGCTGAAGCGGTGAACGAGCTTAAGGGTGCTTTTGCTATTTTGATTATGACCGATAATAAATTGATTGTTGTACGAGATCCTTACGGTTTCCGTCCTCTCTGCCTGGGCAAATTGGATGGTGGCTGGGTTGTGGCTTCAGAGTCCTGTGCATTCGACCTTGTTGGTGCTGAATTCATACGTGATGTCAAGCCGGGCGAGATGTTGGTATTTGAAGATGACGATGTCGAGCCTAAAAGTATCTCGTGGGCTAAACAGATGCCTTCAAAATGTGCACACTGCATTTTTGAATATGTTTATTTTGCTCGTACTGACAGTGTTATTGATAAACAATCTGTTTATAGTGCGCGTATAAATATGGGTCGTGAATTGGCGAAAGAAACCAAAGATATCCATCCGGATATTGTTATTGCTGTTCCTGACTCTGGCACAGCAGCTGCCGTTGGTTATAGTCTGGAATCAGGTATACCGTTTATGGAAGGATTGACTAAAAACCGATATGTTGGCCGAACTTTTATTCAACCTACACAAAAACAACGATTGAATGCCGTACGGTTGAAACTAAATCCGGTTAAAAGCGTTGTTGCCGGTAAATCTGTAGTAATGGTTGATGATTCCATCGTCCGCGGTACTACAAGCGGTAAAATAGTAAAATTGCTTAAAGACGCGGGGGCAAAAGAAGTACATGTCTGCATCAGTTCTCCGCCGGTAACTGATCCTTGCTACTATGGTATTGATACCTCGGTTCGCAAAGAGTTGATTGCCTCTACCCATACTGAAGAGGAAATTCTCCAGTATATTGGTGCTGATTCGCTACACTATATTTCTTTGGAGGGCTTGAAACGTTCCATGAACAGCATGGACCCCGAGGATATGTGCTATGCATGCTTTAACGCGGGTTATCCGGATAATGCAGAAGAAACGATTCGCCAAAGCTCGAAATACATTTTTGATAATAAGTAATTAGGAGGTTAAGATGAGCGAGCAAAGCAAGAAACAAATGACTTATGCCGATGCCGGTGTGGATATTGATGCCGGCAACCGTGCTGTTGAATTGATGAAAGAAAGCGTGCGCGCTACTTACCGCCCGGAAGTAATCGGAGATTTAGGAGGGTTTGGCGGCCTCTTTGCTTTAAATTCCGGTAAGTATCAAGAACCGATACTGGTTTCCGGTACCGATGGTGTTGGTACTAAATTGAAATTAGCCTTTATGGCAGACAAGCATGATACTATAGGACAGGACGCTGTCGCTATGTGTGTCAACGACATCTTGGTACAAGGGGCGGAGCCGTTATTTTTCCTTGATTATATTGCTGTTGATAAAGTTGATGCTGAAAAGGTAGCGAATATTGTGCAGGGTGTGGCCAAAGCATGCAAAGAATCCGGTTGCGCTCTGATTGGCGGAGAAACAGCTGAAATGGCGGGCTTTTATTCTAAGGGCGAATACGATATCGCCGGCTTCTGCGTAGGTGTTGTAGAAAAAAGTAAAATGATTACCGGCGAAAAAGTTGCTCCTGGCGACGTCCTTTTAGGTTTGCCTTCAAGCGGAGTGCATTCTAATGGGTTTTCTCTGGTACGTAAAATTTGCTTTGAAGGCATGGGGTATGATATGAATACTCCGGTAGCTGAGTTCGACTCTACTTTGGGCGAAAAATTGCTTACACCAACTCGACTCTACCCAAAATCATGTTTACCATTAATCGAAAAATTTGATTTGCATGGTATGGTTCATATTACCGGCGGTGGTTTTTATGATAATATTCCACGTATTTTACCGAATAACTGTGATGCTGAAATAGAAGCCGAAGCTTGGGATATTCCTATTGTTTTCAAAAAATTGCAGGAATGGGGCAATGTTTCTTGGACAGAGATGTACCGGACATTTAATATGGGCATTGGTATGCTGTTGGTAGTAGCACCTGAAGAAGCGGATGCTGTACGCTCTCATCTTACTGCTTCGAAAGAAACTTTCTATGAATTGGGTAAAGTTGTTGCGGGTAGCAAAAAAGTTATCATGAAAGGCGGAG
>CAYVGQ010000074.1:0-1238 GCA_964450295.1 uncultured Phascolarctobacterium sp.
TATCCTGCTATTTGGGCTAGTTCTACTGTCCTTTCTGGATAACCCAATTTTTCTTTTCAAGAAAAATTTATGCCGGGTGAGATCCTCGTTGTCGGTGTTTTGCCTGACGAAACAGCCAGCTATGCTTCAAAAGCAGCGGCAATTATTGCCGAAGAGGGCGGTTTGACTTCATCTGTGGCGATTATTGCTATCAACTGCGGGATCCCGGTAGTAGTTGGTGCCGAAAAGGCACTTGAGCGGTTGAAAGATGGGATGGAAGTTACTGTCGATACCGTCAGTGGTATTGTTTATGAAGGCGCTATCAATATTTAACGAAATTTAACGAAGAATTGAGGTAGAAATGGCTGAAGAATCGACCAGAATCGTTCAAGGTGCGACGTTAAAAAATCTTTTAGATAATGTGACAAAGCTGGAAAAGCAGACTCAAAAAAAAGATTTACCGGCAGACGAAAAAGAAATGTTGGGCGAGCAGTTGCTGAGCTATCTTTTAAACGCATTGGCTCTGCAGGCGGAAGCCGTGCTGTCTCAAAACTTCAAGGAAGAGCTGGCGCTGATTATTGCAAGGATAGTTGGTCATTTTAAATTATTAGCGGAACAGGGTTTTGTCTGTGAGGCTTGCCTAGAAAAACTAAAACAATCTTGTATTTATTCTATACGTGTGAAAAAAGAAACACTGGCTAAAGAACTAGTGACAGTTTTTCAGCCGGTGCTTTTAAACAATGCCCAGCTGCGTGCCGAAGGTATACTTAAGCTGGGTATGCTTGGCTGCTTGGCAATGAAAGAGGGCTTTCCGGAAGTTACGTTGCATTGCGCTAATATTTTGATTATAGTAAGCTATGAAATTACCAAAGAAGATACTACTTTGGAAATAGATTTGCTGCAAATGTTGCAAAATATGGCCGTAATGGCCGCCCGGATGCACGATGAAGCCGGGTTTGAGGCTATCGTTTCCAAAACAGTGGTGCGCTACAGTGCGAAAAATAGTATTTATGCCGGCACAAAAATGGTCGACTTTTTACTGACTTTGTTTTTTACTGCGGCCGATAGGCGTTATATTGATACTTTACCAATGTTACGCTGGATGAGTCTTCTTTTAACCAAGCATAAATTATTGCCTGCGAAAGAAATTCAGTATTTCGTTCGGGAATGGACACAGCTAATAGCTCAGATTGCTCGCCGGGAGTGGGAAGATGAAACTAAACAGCTATTGGAGGGATTGTTCACCTTTTTGATTCGCG
>CAYVGQ010000074.1:1248-4904 GCA_964450295.1 uncultured Phascolarctobacterium sp.
CTTATGAATATATCTTTGCATTTTCAGATGTATGCCGGCTGGGATAGTTTTGCCCGTGCTTTTAAAATCTATCTTGCATGGCAGAACTTCATGCTACTCTTGCTTGATCAAGCCGTTAATAGTAGACGGAGCGAAGAGCAAAGAAAGCAGATTGGCAGCTTAGTTTTGCGTACTCAACGTGATTGGATTGCAGCTGTAGCGCGGCAGACGATGCAGGAAGAAATGCAGATTTATGGTCAGTGGCTACAACTGGGAATTGAGACAGCAAAAAGCGAGAAAAATAAAATTCGTATGCGTCTTATGATACAGTTAACAGTGACTTATTGGGCTATGCAGCAACCGCGTACCAGCAGAGAACAGCTCAAACATCTGCGCTATATTTTTGAACCGGATCTGCTAAAAGACAAGTATCTAAATTTACTGGAGCAAGTAAGATAAAAGGAAAAGGTTTGCCATGATCATCATGAAATCATAGCAAACCTTTTTTATTTTATAATAGTGAAATTTGCCTGTTGGGTAAAATTTTTGATATAATATAAAGATACGAAGGGAGGGAAAAACCTATGCCGATAGAGTATATTTTACTGGGCGTCGGTATTGTACTGCTGGGAATTGAAGCAGTATTACCGGGATTTGGATTTTTTGGCGTCACAGGACTGCTTTCGCTACTGGCAGGTGCGTATTATCTGCTGGGTGGCGGTGTCGAAGCCGCATATATTTTACTGGGAGTAGTAGTGGCATTTTGCGTCGCTGGTGCCTTGCTGTTTATTTATCTGCCTGCCGAAAGCAAGTGGAATCCCTTTGTTTTGTGGGAGAAACAAGAGAATCGTCGAGGTTATACCGGAGCCGAAGATTATTCGAGCTATCTTGGTAAACAGGGTAAAGTAGTGGCACCACTTCGTCCTGCGGGAACTATAGTTATTGATGGTAAACGTGTAGATGTAGTAAGTTTTGGCGATTATATTATGCCCGGGATATTGGTAGAAGTAGTTGAAGTGGAAGGCAATAAATTATTTGTTCAGGAAGTAAAAACTAACTAGAGAAGGAAGTGTTATGATGTTTGATTTTTTGTTTAACGGCGGGTTCTTGTTTATACTGATCATTGCCGGTATTGCCGTATTTTTGAATTTTGTACCTCTGGCATTGTGGATCTCAGCGATTGCAGCCGGCGTTAATGTAGGTATTTTTAATCTTGTCGGGATGCGTTTTCGCCGTGTGCCTGCTTCGCAAATTGTGCTGCCGCTAATCAAAGCGAATAAAGCCGGACTGGACGTCAACGTTAACCAACTGGAAGCACATTATTTAGCCGGCGGTAATGTTGACCGTGTAATCGATGCGTTGATTGCCGCTCACAGAGCGCAGATTCCGTTGAGTTTTGAGCGGTCCTGCGCGATTGATTTAGCAGGACGAAACGTGCTAGAAGCCGTGCAGATGAGTGTTAATCCGGAAGTTATCGAAACTCCTGTAGTATCTGCCGTAGCTAAAGACGGTATCGAACTTAAGGTTAAAGCGCGTGTTACAGTACGTGCTAATATAGACCGATTGGTAGGCGGCGCCGGCGAAGCTACTATTATGGCCCGTGTCGGAGAAGGTATTGTTACTAATGTAGGCTCAGCACAAAAACATAGTGATGTCTTGGAAAATCCTGATTACATTTCACGTACCGTATTGGCAAAAGGACTTGATGCCGGTACTGCTTTTGAGATTTTGTCTATCGACATTGCTGATGTTGATGTTGGACGCAACATTGGCGCTGCGCTGATGACCGACCAAGCAGAAGCAGATAAACGTATTGCACAGGCGCGAGCAGAAGAGCGCCGTGCTATGGCAGTAGCTAAAGAGCAGGAAATGAAAGCCTATACCCAAGAAATGCAAGCGAAAGTAGTAGAAGCCGAGGCTAAAGTGCCTACGGCATTGGCAGATGCTTTGGAAAATGGACGATTGGGAGTGATGGATTATTATCGCATGAATAATATCAATGCCGATACTGATATGCGAAAAATGATTGCCGAAGCCAGCCCTGAAAATGGCGCAGGCAAAGGTAATACGCCTAAATAAGCCGCTATAAAAAGCCGTCGTAATGAGATGAGGAGAATAGATGGATAATTTAACGATGTTTTATCCGCTCATCGTACTGGTGTTTTTTATCTTTTTTGATGTCATAAACCGCAAAAAGCGTCGGACGCCTCCACAGCAGTCACAGACTGAAGCTGATCAGGTAAAACTGCCCAACGATTGGCAGGGGCGCGGGTACGAGGACGAAGCTGAAGACGAGGCGGCGGTACCGTGGTATGTAGAGTTCCCTGAAGACCGGCAGGCAAAAAAGCAGCCGGTAGCGGAGAGCGCTTGTAAAGCAACTCTTCCTCGTCCGAAGAGCGCAGGTTCTATGGGAACCATGCCAAGCGAGCCGCTGTATAAACGCTTTGAAACGCAGCAGCCCCAGCCGGCGTTTAAGGGATTCCGCAGCCGCCGAACGATTTCGGAAGAAGTTTGCTATGGTTTCTTGATGGCTCAAATATTAGACAAACCGAGGTCTATAAAACCATACGATGATAATTTTTAGTAATAAAGTAGCAAGATTTTTGTAATAGAAAAACTTTGTGAGTTAATAAATAAAAAATGTTCCCTGTATGACTAAATTTTTGAATGTTGTTAGCAATAAAGCTATAGAGAACAAGGTGATATCGGTGTTAGAAAAGATTGATTTGAAACAAAGTCTGAAAAAAGATGCCTATAACGAAAAAATGGAATATTTTAGTAATAGGTTGGGAGAATTGCAAAGGGCTTGCCGCGACGCGGGTATTCCTGTCATCATTTTGTTTGAAGGCTGGCGTGGAGCTAGGCGCAATACCATTATCAATCATATGATGCAGCAGATGGACGCTCGCGGGTTCAGAGTTTATTCGGCGTCGAAAATGGCTGATGAGGAAACGGATCAACCATTTTTTGAGCCTTTCTGGCGGCAACTGCCAGCCCAAGGCAGTATAGCCGTGTATTATCGCAGCTGGTACTATTTGAAAAATGAGTATACCTTTGATCGCGATGCGGAACAAGTTAAACGAATCAACACAAGCTACAGGCATATCAATGCTTTTGAAAAGCAGTTAACGGACGATAATTATGTTCTGCTGAAATTTTTTGTGCATGTTTCTGAAAAGCAGCTGAAGGCCAATGTGCAAAAGGCTGAAAAAACATATGGCAAAGGCTGGAAAAAAGTCAGTGAAGGTGATGATGATTTTGTCGATTATCAGCGTTATCTGGACATCTATGAAAAAATGTTTCGGGATAGTGACCGGCCTAATGCGCATTGGTATTTGATTGCCGGGGATGACACTCTTTTTGCCGAGGTTTCTATCTTTGATGTCATAGCCAAGCGCTTGGAGTTGGCTTTGGCTGCAGCTGAAGCGCGTAAACAGATGCAACAGCCCCCAAGAGAAGTGCCGCGCACGGAAATCTATGATGTTTTGTCGCAAGTGGATTTATCTAAAGCAATCGCTAAAGCTGAGTATAAGGAAAAACTTGATAAATATCAGTCGAAGTTGAGTGTTTTGCAGTACGAAATGTATAAAAAAGGTATTCCTGCGGTGTTTGGCTTTGAAGGCTGGGATGCAGGCGGCAAGGGTGGAGCTATCCGTCGGCTGACAGCGGCGCTGGAT
>CAYVGQ010000074.1:4914-6147 GCA_964450295.1 uncultured Phascolarctobacterium sp.
GGATCCGTTGGGATATTCGGTAAATTCGGTAGCTGCTCCCAATGTAGTTGAAAAAGCGTTTAACTATCTGTGGCGGTTTTGGATTCGTTTTCCCAAACGTGGTGAAATTGCCATTTTTGACCGCACCTGGTATGGAAGGGTTATGGTTGAACGTGTCGAAGGTTTTGCTGCGCCGGAGGAATGGGGGCGCGCTTATGCCGAGATCAACGACATGGAAGCTCAATGGGCAGAATATGGCGCAGTGGTCGGCAAGTTCTGGCTGCAGATAGATAAAGACGAGCAGTTCCGACGTTTTAAAGAAAGGGAACAAAATCCCAATAAAGAGTGGAAAATCACGGATGAGGATTGGCGCAACCGTGAAAAATGGACTGCTTATGAAGCGGCAGTTAACGAAATGTTGGTGCGTACAAGTACTGACTATGCACCATGGACGATAGTGGCGGGAAATAACAAGTATTATGCCCGACTGAAGGTCTTAAAAACGGTGATAGAAATGTTTGAAAAGCGTTTGAATGATTAATAAAGATACTGAGAAAATAAATAAACGAGGTAGGCAAGTTGACCTGGGAACTTAAAAATTCGTTAAAGGAAATAGTTGCTCATGAGAGCGGAGCTCAGGTTTTTGCACCGGGAGCCAGAAGGCCGGTAGCCTTTATTTATCCGAATACTTATCATTTGGGCATGTCGAATCTGGGGTTGCATATCCTGTATCAGATCATCAACAGTCGCGGCGATACGTCCTGTGAGCGTTTCTTTTTGCCGGAAAGCAAAGTCTTGGCAGAGTATAAACGCACTAAAACACCGCTGCTGTCTCTGGAAACGCAGCGCCCTTTAGCAGATTTTGAAGTGATTTGCGTCATGATGTCTTTTGAAATGGATTACATCAATCTGCTGACGATGCTAGCTCAAAGCAATGTTAAACCGGAAGCGGCCGCGCGCGGCGAGAAAGAACCGCTGGTAATCATCGGAGGACCGTGCGCTACCTTCAACCCAGAACCTTTGGCTGGGATTGCCGATGCTTTCGTTATCGGTGAAGGTGAAGACAAAATCCAGACCCTCGTCAGCCATGCGAAGCAGCTCTTCGCCGTAAGCTTCTCTGGCGTTGGAAAGCATCTGGTCAAAATCATAAGTGGTCTTTACCGTTGCCATGGTTAACGAACCCTCCTGTTCTTTGCAATCGAGGTCAGCGCCTCGGCGAGCTGCTCTTTGGCTATGCCGCCGCCGTGCCACTTG
>CAYVGQ010000074.1:6157-6405 GCA_964450295.1 uncultured Phascolarctobacterium sp.
GCTGGGATTGCCGATGCTTTCGTTCTCGGTGAAGGTGAAGAAACAATTAATAAACTGCTAGATAATATTTATAGGGCGAAGGAACATCGACTTGACAAGGAAGCGCTCCTGCTAGAACTGGCGCAACTAGCCGGTATTTATGTACCTCATTTTTACAAACCGCAGTATGATAAAGATGGACGTTTCAGTGGTATGCAGGTGTTGGCAAGGGTTCCGCAAACAGTAAGGCGACAATGGGTCAGTGATTT
>CAYVGQ010000075.1:0-6378 GCA_964450295.1 uncultured Phascolarctobacterium sp.
GGTTAGACCGTGCGTTGCGTCGCTGAGGTTGTATAAACCCCAGATAAAGCAGCTGATAAAGAAGCTGCGAAGCAGCTGATCAATGGCGGGATGATTGGCGATATAGGTGAGCGGCGAACAGTTAAGTGCTACATAAATAGCTAAAAGATATAGGAAAAAGTGGATCGGTTTTGCAAAAGCATTGAGCATGTCTTCGCCGTATTCAAAGGAAGTTTTATTGTTGAAGAGATGCAGTGCTTGTAAGATTACGGCTCTATAAAAATAGCGAATCATAGTAACAAAAATGAAAGCTAAAACCGGCCGTAGCCAAGGCTTTAAGAGAAGTAAAAAAGCGTCAAGATCCATAACAGCTACTCCTTATAATAATTATCTGTACATTTGCCTATACAAAACACAATAATTCAGGGGGCATTAGTACAATTATCTAACTGTTCACAAGAAATATGTTATAATATACTTTAATCTTCATTAAGGAGGACTATGTGTGGAATTTTTCGCAGAGTGGGTTTGCGGAGCTTTGCTGATAGCATTAGGGCCGTTTCTAACCCTGCTCGACCTGCCGGGCAATACAATGATGTTGGCAGCAGGCATAGGCTATGCTTTTTTTGATGAAGCCAGATACTTTGACGGCAGATTATTATCGGCATTGTTACTGGTATATGCATTTGGTGAAATTTGGGAGTTTTTTGTGTCCTTTTTTGGTATACGTCGACACAAGGTATCGTGGGGTGCGGTATTTTTGATTGCTGTCGGCACTTTTGCAGGTGCGATTATCGGCACAGGTTTTTTCCCAATTTTGGGATCGGTACTGGGCGGTGCTATCGGGTCATATCTAGTGGCTTTTGGGTACGAATACATGCGAACACGCAGTAAAAACAATGCTTTTAAGCTAGCGTGGAAGGCTGCGAAAACGCAGTTTGTAGCTATGTTGGGGAAAATCGTAGCTTCATTTGCTATGGCTTTGTTGTTGTTGAAGCAGATCTTTTTGAACAATTAAAACTAAGTAGGGAGGTAGAAAAATGGCATTTAAGTTTCTACACAATAATTTTAATGTATTGGATCTAGGAAAAAGCTTGAAATTTTATGAAGAAGCTTTAGGGTTGCAGGAAGTGCGCCGCAAAGAAGCAGGCGATGGCAGTTTTATTCTGGTTTATCTAGGTGATGGCGAAACGCGACATCAGCTTGAGCTCACATGGCTGCGCGATCGTAAAGAACCTTATAATCTGGGAGAAAATGAATTCCATCTGGCTTTTGAAGCTGAGGACTATGCGGCAGCTCATAAAAAGCATCAGGAAATGGGCTGCATAGTTTATGAAAATCCGGCGATGGGAATATATTTTATTGCTGATCCGGATAATTATTGGTTGGAGATTCTTCCGAAAAAGTAGGTCTTTGCAGGGGAGGTGAGCGGTATGACCGAACTGAAAAATATGACTGTAGTTGCCAGTGGCAAACTGCGTCAAACGGCTTATGATTTATTGAAAGAAAAGACAAAATTACTAAGCTGGCAGCAGAGCGGCAGGGTGCCGCAGGAGCAATTTGATAAGTGGCTGGCAGAGGCGGATGCGTTATATTCCATCGGCAATATAACTATAGATGCAAAACTGTTGGAGAAAGCTCCTAAACTTAAGGTGATAGCTCAGGCTTCTGTTGGTTACGACAATATTGATCTTGCAGCCTGTACGGCGCGCGGTATAGCAGTGGGGAACACGCCCGGGGTATTGGTAGATGCTGTTGCGGATCTAGCCTATGCTTTGCTTTTAGACAGCGCCAGAAGTATCGTCCGCGGAGCGGAGCATGTCCGAAGCGGCAAGTGGGGCGAACGGAAAGGACTTGGTTTCGGTGTCGATCTGGCAGGGAAAACGCTTGGCATCGTAGGTATGGGTGATATCGGCAGTGCCGTTGCAACAAGAGCACTAGCCAGTAAAATGCGGATTGTCTATCATAATCGACATCCAAGAACTGACGATGTTAAACTGGGTGTGCGTTATGTCGAATTTGAAGAATTGCTGCATACGGCTGATTTTATTCTGGTAACAGTTAATCTTAATGCGTCTACAACAGGGATGTTTGGTAAGGAAGAATTCTCTAAAATGAAACCGTCTGCAAGATTTATTAATGTTTCCCGCGGTAAAGTTGTAGATACCATGGCGCTTTATGAAGCACTCAAAGATGGCTTGCTTGCTTATGCGGCATTAGACGTTGTCGAACCGGAGCCGTTACCGGGAGAGCATCTGTTGTTGACGCTGCCAAATATTACAGTAACGCCGCATATTGCGACATCTACTGTCGAGACCAGAAACGCGATGGCAAAGCTGGCGGCAGACAATATTTTAGCAGGATTGGCGGGGATGCCTTTGCCGGCGCAGGTAAAAATAAAAGCCTGACGATATGGGCATAAATTTAGGAGAAAGGAGGGAGTGCTATCAAGAAACAAATCTGCCTGCAGGATGTTTCAGGTGTCAGAGATGTTGAACTTGCAGAACGGCTTTCAGTTATTACCAGGTGGAGAGTAAACAGAACAGAAGAACGTGAACAGTGGTTTGAGCAGGACGGCAAGGAGGTTGTTTTGCGTTGCCGGGAAAAAGAGCTGCTGCCGATATCTAAAAACAGCGAGTTACGCATCGTCGTTCGTGAAGGCATCATTATCATGCCGGCAAAGCTGCTCCCTCTGCGTGAATTGACTATTATTTACAGTAGTAAAGAAGTGCCTGACCTAAAAATTTTGATTGCTAAACTGTGTGGTCATATGTCGTTGGTTTTGGCGGAAACAGATATTGAACAGCGTTTAGCACAGGAAAGCGGCATTTATAATTTTATGAATCTGCCGTCGTATAAAAAAGGTGGAATGCAGGCTGCGGCGGTTTGCCATCTAACCTGGCAACTTTATATAGTAAGCAAAGCCTGGCAGCAATTTTTACAGAAGCCGGGTGAAAAAATTTTGGTGCGTCAACTGCGTGTCAAACTGCGCCGTTTGCGTTCTACACTAAGTTTTTTTAAACCTTTACTGCAGCACCGTGAAACGTTGAGTTGGCAAAATACTTTGCGTCAACAGGGCGAACTGCTTTCGCGTCTGCGTGAGCTTGATGTGGCGCTGATGACCTGCGAAAAAATTAAATTGCAGGCAGCGGCATCAGCCGGTATGTTGACGGCACCTGTGCAGGTGGAAACGTTGCTACAAAAGCTACGCAACGAAGAACTTTCTGTCTGCTTTAGTAAAGTTGATTTATGCTCTGTTACTAAAACCTTGGTGCAGCTCCATGTTTGGCTGCACGAACGTCCCTTGGCGCCTGTTCAGGTGGATAAAAAACTGACGAGGTTTATTGATAGAAGATTGTGGCGCTGGAGTAAGAAACTGGAAACTATCAAACGTAAATATCCTGATTTTCATAATATGACGGAGCTGCATAAAATTAGAATTAAAATCAAGCGTTTTCGCTATGCGCTGCAAACACTGCCGGAAATACCGCGTGACGGCAATCTTTTGCGTTGTCTTAAAAGATTGCAGGACGTGTTGGGCTTTTTGCATGATGATTTTATCAATGCTAAATTGATGCAGCGCTTTGTAGAGGAGACTGGTGACATGCAACTACGTTATGAAGCCGGACTTTTTACTGGTTGGGAGCGCGCTAAGGCAGAAGCCGCTATTGAAATGATGCCACAGTTATGGGAAGATTTCTGTGACGCTCTTGTTCAGTGGCGTCAAGAAAATTTATAATAGGCGTTCGTTATGTTGTAATAATCGCTCCGAAGTTCTGCGTTAGCGTAGTTTATTTTCGATAGTTTGTAGGGTTTATCGAGATGATAAGATATTTATTCAAGCAAAAGCCACGTTTTCAATAATGAAAACGTGGCTTTTCAATTAATCTTCACAGCATTCGGCTAACAGTTTTTTTGCATCTATATATTGCGCGATACCGGCAGCTACTTTTTTTGATTCTTTCATCGCTAGGACTACGGTAGCAGGGCCGTGAACAACGTCGCCACTGCTGAAAACTCCGGCGCGAGTAGTCATACCATAAGGCCGTTCACGTGTAATGACAAAACCATGCTCGTTTATCTGAATACCTTTGGTAGTTGAAACGATGCGGGCAGCAGGTCTTTGACCAATTGCCAGAATAACGCAGTCACAGGTAAGGACTTCCTGTCCGCCTTCTTTAATAAACTGACCGTCATCAGTTTTGGTAATATTCTGAACTAGCAGCCCTGCCAGTTCTGTTTCGTCCGATGCAGTCGGTTTACTGCGGATATTGTTTAAAGCTCGCATTTGTTTTTTATTTAGATAAGCTATGGGCTGTTTAAGAAAATTAAACTGCACGCCTTCTTTAACAGCCGCTTCATATTCAGAAGAGAAGCTGGAAATTTCTGCTTCGGTTTTATGATAAACTATTGTCACATTTTTAGCACCACGTCGCACAGCTGTACGGGCTGCGTCCATTGCTACATTGCCGGCACCTATAACGACGACGTTATCACCGGTATGCAGCAGAGTTTCGCTTTTATCCAACTTGCCGGAATCGGCCAGCACTACCATTCTCAGAAAATACGTAGCTGTAAGAATACCGGTAAGTTCCTTGCCCGGAAGCTCTAAGGTGCGGGGCAGTGCAGTGCCTGTACCCATAAAAATAGCATCGTAACCTTGGGCAAAAAGGTCATCAATGGTAAAATCAGGACCAACCAACATATTGGTTTTTATTTCTACTCCTAAGTGCAGCAATTCGTTGATTTCGCGACGAACAACTTCCTTTTGCAGTCGAAATTCCGGAATGCCAAAGAGCAGGATGCCACCTGGTTCCGATTGTCCTTCAAAAATAGTTGCGGCAAAATTCATTTTTGCAAGGTCGCCCGCAACAGTTAGACCTGCCGGCCCGCTACCAATAACGGCAACCTTACCACGTTGTCCTGTCGAAGGGGGCAGTGGCTTGAGATTATTTTCATGGGCGAAGTCGGCAATAAACATTTCCAAACTGCCAATTTCAATACCGTTTTTGTTTTTGGTCAGGACGCAATGGGCTTCGCATTGGCGTTCGTGGGGACAAACGCGTCCGCAGATCGCCGGAAGATTGCTGCGTTCGGCAATGGTTTCATAGGCCAAACCAATGTTGCCTTCGCTGAGTGCTCGGATAAACTGGGGAATATTATTGGCAATGGGACAGCCTGCACGGCAGGTCGGGCGCGCGCAATTTAAACAGCGGCGCGCTTCGTTGATGGCCTCGGAAGTGGTCATAGTTCTGCTCATTCGTTTTTTCCTCGCTTTTCGTTTTGCTCGCGGTAATGCTTAATAAGAAGTTCGATTTCCTCCAGCCGACTATCCATGCGTACCATATAATCAGCCAGGCGATCCTCGTATTCGGCAACCGGATCAGGGAGTTGGTTATGATTCAGGTCAATCATACTATCGGGATTGGACATATCGCTGGGGGCGATACGAACACCGTCGCGGGTGACGATACGCCCGGGAACACCTACTACTACAGAATCAGGCGGTACTTCTTTTAGTACTACGGAACCGGAACCTATTTTAGAATTGGCACCGACGGTGAAGGAACCCAAGACTTTGGCACCACTGGAAACAACGACATTGTCGCCGATTGTTGGATGACGCTTGCCCTTTTCTTTGCCGGTACCACCTAAGGTGACGCCTTGGTAGAGGGTAACGTTGGAACCAAGTTCAGCTGTTTCGCCTATCACAAGACCCATACCGTGGTCTATAAAAAGACCGGGACCGAGTTTGGCACCGGGATGGATATCAATACCGGTTAAAAAACGTGAAAAAGTATTGATTAGCCGGGGGACTAGCACCCAGCCGTTGAGATAAAATTTATGCGCGATGCGATGAAGCCAAATGGCATGCAGACCGGGATAACAAAGCGCGGCCTCCAGCCTGGTCTTTGCGGCGGGGTCGCGGCGCATAATTGCATTAATGTCGCTTTTTATTTGGTCTAACATTATCTTTGGCTCCTTTCTTTTTTGTGTATTGGCAAGAATGCCTTCTTAACTTATATATTTTAGCACAGGGTATTTTTCAATGCAAATAATTGTAGTTTTTATCTCATTACGAAAATAAAAAAGAGCGATTAAAGAAGGGGAAAATAGCGATGTTGTAAATAATTCCCTATACCGGCTCCTGTATTTGTGTTATAATCAATCATAATTTACAAACAATAGCGCATAATAATCTGAGGAAAAATTGTCGTTTGCTATTTTAAAAAGTGAGGTGTTCCTTACGGATAAGGAAATGATGAAAAACAAAGTCTGCGATGCGATTGATGCCTATGCCGCTAAAATTGAAGCTTTAGCGATGGATATCGAACGCGAACCGGAACTGGGTTTCAAAGAAACAAAAACAGCGGGCAAAGTAACAACTTTTTTGCAGGA
>CAYVGQ010000076.1:0-6323 GCA_964450295.1 uncultured Phascolarctobacterium sp.
CCAGTTAGACCAGCTTTTAGTAATACCGGTTCTTACAAAAAGCTGGTCTAACTGGGGCATTAGCCCTTCCGAATGTGTCATTCCTATATTGATTCTGTATTCCGCCAAAATTTCACCGTTGCGGCATAAACCCACCGCGCATACTTTTGTTGCCGTATCAATGGCTAAAGTCAGCATTTCTTTCCACTTCCTCACAAAGTTCTTTGTAACGCGCACCATTAGGCACAAGAACTACTTCCCGACCTCCGGGGACTATTTTTATCCGGATCTTTAAACATTCTTCCGGCATCTGTGCTAAAAAATTATCAGCCCATTCAATAAGCGTCAAACCATCGTTCCCTACATATTCGTCAAACCCGATATTTTCCAGTTCCTCGACTGTGTCCAATCGGTATAAATCAAAATGTCTTATTTCCATAGCACCCTGATAGATGTTCATAATTGAAAAAGTCGGACTGTTGATATCGTTGTCTGCAACTCCCTGCGCCATAGCTATTGAACGGCACAACAAAGTTTTCCCTGCACCAAGATCTCCGCACAAACATAAAACATCCCCAGTTTTGGCTAATGTTCCTAAAAGGTTTCCTAGTTTTGTCATAGCTTCAACATTACCGCAAAAAAATCCCAACATTTACACTTCCATTTCAAAAAAGCAGTACCGACAAACCGCCGATACTGCTTATATTTATTTTTTTAATAAGGTAGTATTGCGTTCCAACGGGTCCAAAAGATCAGTATGTCCTTTTAAGGTAGCAATCTTTTTGCCCTCAACTAAAATCTGTGTTTTCTTTATTTCCGGGAACTCAGTCAAAGTATTCACAATAGAAGTGGTCAGCATAAATTCTGTATAGGAACCTTGAGGCATATCAGTTAATTCTTTAGAAAAATCAACGTAAGCTATGCCATTTTCTACTCTGATTGATCTAATTTTTGTTCCTTTAGGAAACATATTGACCATTTTTGCTTTATCCTGGGGAACGCTATTTACTAAAACATCTAAAGCCACTTCGTGTTCCGACATTTTACCTGCTTTTCGTGTTACTTTCTCCGGCAACAGATATTCTTCGCCGCCGGCGGGTACGCGATAAACCGTAACGGTAACTTCTTTATTATCTTTAGCCTTTTGCGTTTGCTGAGTTTCCGGTTGCGGGCTAACCGTCGTGCCTGCATCTTCGCTGCAGCCCGCAACAAATAAGCAGAGTAGTAAAGTGAAAACTACTGCAAATTTTTTCAACATATTGGCCTCCCGCATCTGCAATAGCTTTTGCTAATTTAGTACGGAACCAGTTGCTGTTTAGCAATTTTTCTTCCTTAGCATTACTAATAAATGCCATCTCAACCAGGGATGAAGGCATACTACTGCGTTTGTTGACATAAAAATTAGCCTGGCGAATGCCCAGGTCATCCAGTCCAAAGCTACTGGTCATTCTTTTTTGTATAGCTTGCGCAATACGCGCATCATGGTTGGTTTTAGGATAATAGTATGACGAAAACCCACCAACATTTTTATTTACAGAAGCGTTAATATGCAGGCTGATAAAAAGGTCCGCTTCATTTTTTTCAGCAATATCTACGCGGGCCTGCAATTCCTGTGCGTCAGTAGAGTTAAGACCATGGACGTCAACATCTTTTTCACGCGTCATTGAAACATTTGCTCCCTTTTGTTTCAACAGTTCTTCAACTTTTTTCGTTATAATCAAAGTGATGTCTTTTTCCCTGCTCCCTTTAGCTCCTATTGCTCCGGGATCACTGCCGCCATGCCCCGCATCTAAAGTAATTCTTTTATCTTTAATACCACCGCCGATGCGATAATTAACCTTACTTACAATAGGCTTTGTAGTTTTGTTATCGGTTTTGGCATTAGTGACAGCTTTAGGTTTATTCTCGGTAGTTTCAATTGCCTGTCTTTTAGCAGCGGTTATATCAACAACAATCCTATCCGGTCTCTTTGTAACAGGATCTTTTTTCAGTGTAAAACCTTTATAATCCCTACCAGAAATCGCTTTTTGCAAAGGAACCTTCAGCACCGTTTTACCTCCGGAAGTTTCCAAGCACATTTCATTGGCAACATCACTCTTTATTTTTTGTGTGTAACTTACTTTCCCGCTCAAAGAAGCATCCATTGTGACCAGCATGGTATTCCCGTCAAAGGTGATGTCATAATTTGTCGGATTATCACAGTCCACAACAAAACGTAGCACATTAGTCTTATCAACACCCCAACGAACATCTGTTATTTCTGAAGCAAGCACTGTTAAAGTAAATAACAGGCAAGTCAAAAGTGTAAATAAAAAAACTACTTTCTTCCGCAAACAGCATCTTCCTTTCTCTCAGTTTTCAATACTTCATTCTATCATTTTTGTGCAAGTATTGTAAACATATACAAACCTTTACCTGCAAACTTTCGGTGAATTCTTCTACTCATCCTGCTCTGTCATCCGGCGTGCTTCCGGCAAGCAGGCACTTATTTCTCCGGCAGCTAAACCTATACTTCCCTTCGCAGCAAGTTCTCCTGCCAAGCCATGCAAATAGACTCCTGTTAGCGCCGCCTCCTGCAAAGATACACCCTGTGCCGCTAATCCGGCAATAATACCGGTTAGCACATCGCCGCTGCCTCCTGTAGCCATTGCTTTATTACCGGTAATATTTAGATAAACACTGCCGTCAGGACAGCCTATTACAGTCGTTGCCCCTTTGATAACTAAAACAGCATTCCACTCAGCTGCATATTTGATAGCCAGAGCCACTCTGTCTCTATCAACTTCCTTGGGGTCTATGTCTAAAAGTCTTCCCAGTTCACCGGGATGCGGAGTTAAGATTTTGGGAACCTGCATTAACTGTAAAAGATCCGTATGTCCCTGCAGTGCAGTCAATGCGTCTGCATCAATAACGACAGGTTTATCTGCAGAATGCAGAATTTCTCGTATCACCTCGGCCGTACTTGCAGCAGTTCCTAAACCCGGTCCAATTGCTAAAACATCACTTGAGGCGACTTTAGCAAGTACCGTACCTACTGCTCCCCCACCCAATACACCGGGCATTCTTTCTATCAATCCTTCAACCATGACCTCAGTCAACTTTACTGCCAGAATCTCACGGCTACATAGCGGTGTCAGCAATCTTACCAGGCCGGCGCCCGCCTTTACCGCAGCATTTGCACATAAAGCTGCTGCCCCGGTAAACCCTGGCGATCCGGCAGCTATAACAACTCTTCCGGCTTCTCCTTTATGGCAGTCGCCGCTGCGCAGAGGCAACAAATCACGTACTATCTCACCCGTCAACAAAAACTTTTTGCTTTCCGAATGATCCAAAAGCATCGTTGGCATTCCTATATCAGCAATAGTTATGTCGCCGGCAGCTTCTGTTCCGGGATAAAGGAATAAACCGGGTTTTGCTGAAGCCAGCGTCACAGTAAGCCTAGCCTGTACAGCATCAGTATCTGCCATGCCAGTGTCAGCATTAACGCCACTGGGAATATCTACGGCTAAAACAGGCACCGCTGTTCCGTTCATCAAGCGGCAGGCCCTCTGTTGTAAGCCGGTTAAAGCACCTGTAAAGCCAGTACCAAAAATTGCATCAATCAACAAATCAGCGTGACGACAGCTTACTTCTGCGACGTCCAAACTACTGCGGTCATCTTGCAAAGCAAATATTTCAATACCACACTTCTTGCAAATACGCAACTGCTTCGCTGCATCTCCTACCAAATCCTGCCAAGGAGAAACTAAAAAAATCTTTACTTTAGCACCGTTGTTAGATAGCCAGCGTGCAGCTACAAAACCATCACCGCCATTATTTCCCTTGCCGGTAAAAATAATTATATTTTTTCCAAAACATTCTTCTAAAAAATCAGCAGCAGCTTCAGCCACGGCTTTCCCGGCATTTTCCATCAATACCATTGTCGGTAGCCCGATATATTCTGACGCCGCTTTATCCAAGGCGCGCATCTCTTTTGCAAAAACGAGCTTCATATTTCTCCCTCCAGTACAACTTGTGCCATTGCATATTCTTTAGTATGGCTCAACGAAAGATAAATTTTTTTTACTCCGCGTTTATCCGCTAATTCGGCAAAATAGCCACTTAAATTTATGTATGGTTTTCCATTGCAATCGTTGTAAATTTCTATATCAAGGAGTTTGCCGCCACGCAGACCCGTTCCCAGTGCTTTAAGTACCGCTTCCTTCGCCGCAAATCTGGCGGCATAACTAGAAAATTTCTGCCTACCACGAACTTCGCAGCATTCCTGTTCTGCTACTGTAAACACTCTGTTCGCAAACCTCTCTAAAGTCAGTGCTTTTTTCATGCGATTTATTTCAATTAAATCACAACCGATACCAATAATCATCCTCCTGGCCTCTCTTTCGCCATTTTTTAGGGAAATAATACTTTAAATGTATAATATAATTATATTATACATTTAAAGTATGTTCTCCTGCCATTTGTACAAAATAAAAAACTCAGCGCCTGTAAGACGCTGAGCAAATATCTTCATTTGACTGGAAGCAGTTCTTTTTCTTCCAAAAATTCTGTAAGAAATTTACCGATACGATTAGTTAGTTTCAAGCAATTTTTAAGGTGGTCACGAGTATTGAATTCATATTGCATCAGATCCTTACACATCGTAGAACCAAACTCTTTTTCAAATCTGTCATGAAATTCTTTAGTCACAGGATAAATTTCATCTAAAGGTTTCTCATCCGGAGTATTGCGCCCGATTAATGTGCTGATAACCATAGTGCATCCGACTAAAGCACCGCAGATATTGCGTGCATGACCAATGCCACCGCCAAAACCTGATGCCAGACGAAAAGCATTGTCATCAATATTTACTCCGGCATATTTGCGGAACCCTTCCAAAATAGCTTCACTACAATTATATCCACTTTTAAATGCGTTACCAACTTCCATGCCTATTTTTTCGCTGAATTCACTCATTTCTTGTACCTCCTTAATTATCACTTATACAGTTTAATTCTCTTGCGTACAGCAAAACTCCTGCTTCGATATTTTTTATCAAAATTTATTTTATAAAAAAACAGGACGGAAAACCGTCCTGTTACGAAACTTTTGTCCTATTCTACTTTAGTCAACCACAAACCATGTAGATTGCAATATTCATAAACTCCTAAAACTTTGTCGTCCGCAGTTAAAGCAAATTCTGCTTCCGGTTTACTTCCAACAGCAAGTTTTTTACGTTGTCCGCCTTGTGCAGTTTCTAGATAAATCCATGCAATATGATGTTCTTCTGCCATTGGATGTTCAACGCTTCCGACTTTAACCTTAACAATATTGCCTTCAATAGCAACTACCGGCAGATGTTTCTCTTGAGCTGCATCGACCGTATTCGGTTTTAGCTCAGTCATCGGCTCACCGCAACAGACTATGGGAACGCCGCTGTTATGAATTGTCCCAATCATATTTCCGCAATGTTTACAAATGTAGAATTTCTTTTCACCCATGTGCAATCACTCCTTAATAATTTTTATCACTTATTTTTATTAGATATGGCAGTTGCCATAATCAACCTAAAGCTACATCTAAAATCATCATAATAGTAAAGCCAATAATAAAACCAATCGTCGAAAGATCTGCGCTTTCATGTTCGCCACCACTTTGTGATTCCGGTATCAATTCTTCTACAACGACATACAGCATAGCCCCTGCTGCAAAGGCAAGTGCATAAGGCAGAATTTTTTCCATCGAAGTTACCATTGCGGCACCAATAACACCTGCCATCGGTTCGACTAAACCTGAAGCTTGCCCATACATAAAGCTTTTAATTCTGGAAACGCCTTCACGACGTAAAGGAATAGAAACAGCAGCACCTTCCGGAAAATTTTGGATACCAATACCCAAAGCAACCGCTATAGCGGCTGTCAAGCCGGTTTCTCCCATGGAATTGGCCGCTGCGCCAAAAGCAACACCAACTGCCAATCCTTCCGGAATATTATGCAATGTGATTGAAAAAACAAGTAAAATGCTACGTCGCCAGTTGGTAGGAATACCTTCAACCTCATTATTTTTAGCAAAAAAATGCGCATGCGGTAAAATTTTGTCAGCAAGCCATAAAAAAGCCGCACCGCCTAAGAATCCGATTGTCGCAACCAACCAAGACGGTAAGTCGCTTTGCTCAGCCATCTCAATAGCCGGAGCCAGCAAGGACCAAAACGATGCCGCAACCATAATACCGGCCGCAAATCCCAACATCATATTTAAAACACGTTTATTGATCTCTTTAAAGAAAAACACCATTCCTGCGCCAAGAGCCGTCATGAACCAAGTAAAACCCGTTGCAATCAGCGCTAAAGCAATAGGACTATTGA
>CAYVGQ010000077.1:0-6277 GCA_964450295.1 uncultured Phascolarctobacterium sp.
TATTGAAGCCAACATTGTGTTAAACAATGACATTAAAAAGGCCTTTAGCACTTTAAAGGGGCAGGAGCCCTTTGCCCCCGCTCGGGAAATTATTGAGATATTAGAAGAAAATGCTCAGGTTGCCTTGGAGGAGAGCATGCCCATCTGCCAGGATACAGGCATGACCGTTGTGTTTTTAACCATCGGGCAGGATGTACATTTTACTGGCGGAGATTTATACCAAGCCGTACATGAAGGGATACGCCAGGGGTATGAGGAAGGAATTTTACGAAAATCCGTTGTTGGAGACCCTTTACGCCGTGTAAACACGGGGGACAACACTCCAGGTGTAATCCATACAACCGTTGTACCGGGAGATCAGGTGAAAATTGACGTGGTACCAAAGGGCTTTGGCAGTGAAAACATGAGCCGCCTTGCCATGTTAAAACCTGCCGACGGCATTGAAGGCGTAAAGAATTTTGTAATTGAAACGGCAAAACTTGCCGGTCCCAATGCCTGCCCTCCTTTGGTGATTGGAGTTGGTATTGGTGGAACTTTTGAAAAATCTGCTTTACTGGCAAAGGAAGCCCTTGTTAATTCCTTAGACGAAGAGAACCCAGACCCTTTTTACAGGACCATGGAAAAGGAATTGTTAGACGAAATTAACCGCATTGGGGTAGGCCCCCAGGGGTTTGGCGGCAAAACCACCTGCCTGGGTGTACGAATTAAAGCCTATGCTACCCATATTGCCGGCCTCCCTGTGGCCTGTAATATTAGCTGCCATGCTACCCGGCATAAGTCAAAAACTATTTAAAGGGGGATGTATCAAGATGAGTATTAAAATTAATATCCCTTTTAAAAACAAAGAGGATATTCTTACACTAAAAGCAGGAGACAAGGTGCTTGTAAGCGGCAGCGTATATACCGCCAGGGATGCCGCTCACCAGCGGATGAAAGAAGCTTATGAAAAAGGCGAGGCCCTGCCCTTTGATGTTAAAGGCCAGGTCATTTATTATGCAGGCCCCGCACCTACCCCTAAGGGCAAAGTTATTGGTGCTATTGGCCCCACCACCAGTACCCGAATGGACCCTTATACACCCTTATTATTAAGCCTGGGCCTTAGCGGCATGATTGGCAAGGGAAGAAGAAACCCTGAGGTGATTGAAAGCATCAAAAAACATCAGGGAATCTATTTTGCAGCCATTGGCGGGGCTGCGGCCTTAATGGCAAAGAGCATTACGGCGGTAGAAGTGATCGCCTATGAAGATTTGGGGGCAGAATCGATTAAAAAGCTGATCCTAAAGGATTTTCCCCTTATTGTGGCTGTAGATGCCTTTGGCAACGATTATTACCAAATAGGTCAGCAGGCATACTTAAGCCGTTATGAAAATACTTGATAAAAGGTTAAAGGCCTTGGGCACTTTGCTGACTTTGCTGGGCACTTTCAAGGGAGTCGACTACGGTTAATATATCCTGCATTTTTTGGTCAATAACGGCAATTTCTGTTGCTACTTGCTGTAGTTCCTTTTGTAGGGTATCGGGAATAACCACATCGTTTTTGTACCTTAGCTGGTGTTCCAGAGCGGCCCAAAAATCCATGGCAATGGTGCGCAGCTGAATTTCAATAGGCACAAAGGTTTTACCTTGGGAAAGAAATACGGGAACTTCCAAAACCAAATGGAGACTGCGGTAGCCATTTGGTTTTGGATTTTTTATATAATCCACTTTTTTAATGGTTCGCACATCATCTTGCTTGGTTAAAAGTTCCCTGCAATGTCATGCAGGTGTTTAGCGGCCATGTCAAAATCAATGGGCAAGCCCCGTTTTTGCAATTTTGTTGCCATGCTGGGCACCGATTTGAGCCGGGATTGCATGTGATGGATAGGGTTACGCTGGTATAGTAGTTCAAATTCCTCGTTTAAAACATCAAGTTTTGTTTTTACCTCCCGAATAGCGGCGTTGTAGCGGCACTGCATCTGAAAAAACGAAAGAGCCATTTTTTCCAGCAGGTTAATCCCACCCTCGCCGCTGTTATTTTGAATGCTGAGCTGGGCAGATCTGCTTTTTGGCACCATAATACCATTCCACTCCTTTAACTGCGTTGGGTAACTATTGGCCAAAACACACTAGACAATGTGCTTGTTTTCCTTCTATTGATATATATTCGATGAAGGGTAATAAAAATCCTTTTCATTTACTTTACATTGAGCGAAGAGCATCAATGGGATTAAGCCTTGAAGCTTTTCTTGCAGGAGCCCATCCAAAAACAACCCCTACCAGCAGGGAAAACCCAAACCCAAGGCCAACAGCCCCAGGTGAAATGATAAAAGTAAAGTTCATGGCTTGGGCAGCTACAAAGGAAAATAGATTACCCAGCAAAATACCGATTAAACCACCTATAACGGATAACACAATGGACTCAATTAAAAACTGAACCTGAATTTGAATAGGTTGGGCACCCAGGGCCTTTCGCAGGCCAATTTCACTGGTGCGCTCGGTTACAGAAACCAGCATCATGTTCATAATACCAATGCCGCCAACCAAAAGACTGATGGCCGCAATACACCCTAAAAGCAATGTAATAGTATTGGCCGTTTCCAGCATTGTTTCCATCAAGGCCGCAAGATTTCTCACTGTAAAATCGTCATCCTCTCCGGCTTTAATCTTATGCCTCTGTCTCAAAAGTTGCTCCACTTCACCCTGCACTTGATCAACAACATTTTCGTTCTCTGCCTGAATCGTTATACGATTGATGTATGTAATTCCCATCATTCTGTTTTGCGCTGTTGTCAGTGGGATGTAGACTACATCATCTTGATCCTGCCCACCGGCTGACTGACCTTTATCGTCCAGCACACCCACCACTTGAAACGGGGCTTTATTTATACGTAGCATCCTGCCTACAGCATTGCCTTCAGGGAATAGATTATTGACAATAGTCTGCCCAATAACACAAACTCTAGCTCGGCTACTTAGATCGCGCTCCGTCATATTGCGTCCTTCTGCAAGCTTATAGTTGCGAATATCCAAGACGTTTGGCGTAGTACCTTCTACATTAGATGTCCAGTTTTGATTGCCGACAACCAGTTGATAGGACGAAGACACAGCCGGAGCAATATGCGCTATGCCTTCAACTTGTTTTTCAATAGCATAAGCATCTTCTGCCGTCAAACGCGCTCCCTGCCCTGATGCTAAACGCGCGCCACTTGAGGTACGTCCGCCGGACATAACTATAAGCAAATTGCTGCCAAGACTAGAAATATTATTCTTGACCTGCTCTTTTACACCAAATCCTAAGCTAACCATAACAGCACCAACACCAATGATGATACCCAAAAGCGTTAAAAAAGTTCGCAGTTTATTAGTTATCATCCCATCCAAAGCCATTTTTATCGATTCATTAAACATGGTCAGCCCTCCATTCGTCACTGACCAGTTTACCGTCCCGCATAGTTAAAATACGTTTAGTCTGCTCAGCAATATCCGGTTCATGGGTAACCATAACCACAGTTTTACCGTTATTATTCATTTTTTTAAAAATATCCATAATTTCATAGCTAGATTTAGTATCCAAATTTCCTGTAGGTTCATCTGCCATAATAATCGCCGGGTTATTTATAATTGCGCGGGCAATCGCTACACGCTGCCGTTGTCCACCTGACATTTCGGTAGGCTTATGATCCACCCTATCGCCCAACCCTACTGATTCCAGAGCTTTTTTAGCCCGTTCTAAGCGTTCTTCTTCATCAATACCGGCATAAACCAACGGCAACGCCACGTTAGCTTGCGCCGTCATTTTTGGTAGCAGATTAAAGTTCTGAAAAACGAATCCTATTTTAACATTCCGACTCCGTGCCAGTTCATCATCGCTATAGCCGGCTACATCTTTGCCATCCAAATAATATTCACCGGAAGTAGGTCTATCTAAGCAGCCAAGAATATTCATCATCGTGGACTTACCGCTGCCGGAAGGTCCCATAATCGAGGTGAATTCACCTGTACTTATTTCTACACTGACATTGTCAAGTGCATGAACTACGGCATCACCCATCAAGTATGTTTTCATTATATTTTCAAGTCTGATAACAGCGGTCATATACGCGGCTCCTTTCCTCTAACGGTAACTTGTCAATGTAGTGGCGGCCTAATATTATTATTTGTTTGGGTCGCTTTAGTGGCCTTTACCAAGACTTTATCGCCCGCTTGTAATTTTGGGCTGCTGACGGCGACTTTATCTTCCCCGCTCAAACCAACCTCCACATCGATATCGCGAGTTTCTTTTGTTACCTCATCATAAATCTGTACATAATGACGCTTGCCTTCTGTTCTCAGGCAATTAGAAGGAACCATCAATACACCGTCCACTTCGTTAACAATAAGATTGGCGCGTGCCGTCATTGTAGGCAAAAGTTTGCCCTCAGCATTGACCACATCCACATAAACAGTGTAGTAAATAACGTTATTTTCTTTAACAGCTTGACGGGAAACTAATCGAACAATACCTTCAAAGATTTTATCAGGGTAAGAATCAACTGTAAAAGTAACTTTTTGTCCTACTTGTGCCTGACCGATATCAGATTCATCAACCATAGTCTCGATCTGCATATTATCTAGATTTGCAATGGACATGATTACCTGGGGTGTAGAAATACCGGAACTGATCGTCTGTCCTACAGGCGTAGGTTTACCGATAACATAGCCGGAAATAGGTGTTCTAATAACTGTATCACTGACATTGGATGTTGCCTGATCATAATTAGCCTTTGCTACTGTATAATCGGCTTCGGCCAAATCATAGTCAGATTGGGAAATGGCTCCTTTAGCCAACAGCGCGGCATAACGATTATAGGTAGCCAGCGTATTTTCCATTTTTGCCCGCATTTGGGTCTGTGTCGCCACCAATGAGGTGTCATCAAGGCGTACCAGAATCTGATTTGCCTCCACGTGATCGTTTTCTTCAACGTATACTTCAACAATACGTCCGGTTATTTTAGAACTGATATCGACATTATCCACAGCGCTCAAGCTTCCTGTAGCCGAAATACTATCCGACAAATGTCCATATTCAACCGTCGCCGTACGCACATTTTCTTTAACACCTGTACTGCTTTTATAATATTTATAGCCAAAATAACCGGCAGCGGTTAAAATCACTAAAAAGCCTATCAGATATTTATTGCGTTTAATCCATGCCAACATCATATACCCCTCTTCTCTTCTAAAATTAACAATCCTTATCAAATCATACCATGTTTAAAATTATAACTTATTCTAATCTTTTGGTCAAAATCTATATTAACTGAAATCTGTGTTTTTTTAATGACAAATTATGTAAAAAATTTGTAAGCCAAAAGACTCAACGGCACATAAAAAGCAGTCTGCTCTTATAGCAAACTGCTTTGAGAACTAATTCAGTCGCGTATTTGTCCTTCGCCGTTAATAAGATATTTACTGCTGGTTAGCTCTGGCAAAGCCATGGGGCCGCGAGCATGCAGTTTTTGCGTACTGATCCCAATCTCTGCCCCAAACCCAAATTCAAAGCCGTCGGTAAAACGAGTAGAGGCATTTACGTAAACAGCTGCGGCATCTATACGTTGCTGAAAAATGCGCGCATGTTCATAATTGTTTGTAACGATACACTCCGAATGTTTAGTTCCATATTCAGATATATGAGCCAAAGCTTCTTCCAATCCGCTGACAATTTTTATCGCTAAACGCAAATCTCCATATTCCGTCGCCCAATCATCTACAGATGCCGCCCGAACTCTCTGATCAAAACCCTGTGTTTTTTCGCAACCGATAACGGTTACGCCAACAGCAAAAAGTTCTGCCAACATCTGCGGCATAAAGTCTTTTGCGGCAACTTCGTTTACCAAGAGTGTTTCCAATGCATTACAAACAGCAGGACGCTGCACTTTGGCATTAATAACAATAGCGCGCGCCATCGCATAATCAGCGCCGTCGTCAACGTAAGTGTGACATACACCAATACCGGTTTCGATAACCGGCACAGTTGCATTCTGCACTACCGTTTTGATTAGTCCCGCACCACCTCGAGGAATTACAACATCGATAAGCCCATTCATCCTAATCAAGTCCGTTACAGACTGGCGATCACAGCTATCAATAAATTGAACAGAACCCACAGGAATTCCTGCCGCTTCCGCCGTTTCTGCTAAAATACCGGCTATAGTCATATTAGAATGCAGTGCCTCGCTGCCACCCTTTAATATTACTGCATTACCTGATTTTATGCACAAACCGATAGCGTCAGCCGTAACATTCGGACGTGCCTCAT
>CAYVGQ010000078.1:0-6204 GCA_964450295.1 uncultured Phascolarctobacterium sp.
TAGTAGGTGATTCCACAATTACTAAATTTTTAGCCATAATGATTAAGTCCTCCTAAATTCGGTAATACCGGTTCCCATCTGCTAAACCAAGTTTACCCTGCATTTGCAAATCCAGCAGTTCCCCGCTGATCTCTGCAAGAGAGTGGCCACTGATTTCTACCATTTCTTCTAAAGTTACTGGTTCTTGTGTAACTATATCCATCAGCTGTTTGCCAAGCTCCGTAGTTTTAACTGTTTCAATATTATCAAACAGCGATACATTTTCTATTTTTTTGCTACTTATACAACTCGACTCTAGTTCCAATAAAATATCTTCCGGTCTATCAACCAGCTGTGCGCCTGACTTGATCAGACTATGACAACCTATACTGTTAGGCAGATAGATACTCCCTGGAATGCAATATACATCATGTCCTTCATCTGCGGCAAATTCTGCTGTAATCATAGCTCCGCTTTTCTTCGCCGCTTCTACAACCAGTATCCCATGAGTCAACCCATTAATTATTCTGTTTCTTGAAGGGAAATTACTTGCTAACGGTTCAGTACCCGGAGCAAATTCAGTAATAACTGCACCATTAGAACATATTTCATTAAAAAGCGCTGCATTTTCACGCGGATACGTAATGTCTATCCCACAACCTAATACCGCAACTGTAATACCACCTGCCATCAGAGCGCCTTTATGAGCAGCACTGTCAATTCCACGAGCACCGCCGCTGATAATCACAACTCCTTCCGTGGCCAAATCAACTGCAAAATCACGGGCAACCTTCAATCCATAAGCTGAAGCACGACGTGAACCAACAATGCCAATGCTACGCTCAAGATGAGGCAAATTGCCTTTGATATACAAAACCTTTGGCGGGGAAGAAATATGTTTTAATGTGGCAGGATAATCAGCATCACCCATCGTCATAAGACGTATTTGTTCACACTCACAAAATTTTTGCAAGCGTTCGGGTAGTTCTAAATCACGTCGCGACAAAAATTTATCCACAGCCGCGGCTTTGTACAAACCTGTGGCAATCAACTCTCGTCGATTTGCCGAATAAGCCTTACGGGCGCTACCCAACGCATCTACTAATAGTTCCAGCTTGCTATTGCCTAAACCGGAAGTAGCATTAAGCGCACCCCAGTAATATCGCTCCATGCAGTGCCTCCCATAAAATTGCAGGCATCCACAGGAAATCGGGTGTCGCAAAATATTTATTTTTTACAAATCCATTTCATTATAGAGTCGATTTTATCAATGGTCAAGTTTTTGCTTATTTTTTGAATTCTTTAAAATGTAGTCCGTTATCCTTCTCGCAGCATTTGGTTTGCCAAATAAAAGGCTACGTTCTGTTCTTGCAGACTCCCTGCCCTCAAAGGAAACAGCCGCCGATTTACACACGAGTTCTTTAACATCCGCTGGCGAATGCGCGATTTTTGCTCCACAATAGCGTTCTAAATAAGCCGCATTACCTGTTTCCTGCCCAGGCAGTGGCTTATAAATAATATATTCACAACCAGCAACAAGAGTTTCAGCTGCTGTTAAGCCTCCTGCTTTGCTAACGATAATATCTGTAGCCAGTAAAAGCTCTGGCACAGTATCTGTAAATCCGTAAACAGTTACCGGTACTTCTGTAAACACTTCTAAACTCTGTTGTAGTCTTTCGTTATGCCCTGTGACAGCTATTATTTTTAAATGTGCCGGCAAATCCCCCTTAAAAGCTTGCAAAATATTTTTCATCGGGAGTAACCCCTCGCCACCACCCATAAGAAGGCAAATCACATCATCATTTTTCCAGCCAAAGTTTTTTCGCAGTTCTTGGTAATTGTGTTGCCGATAAAATTGATGACGTACAGGAATACCTGTAGCTAGAACCTCGGCTCTATCCACGATAAATTGTCCACGCAAATTTTCTGCTGCCGAAAAATATACATCTACCCCTTCGCACAGCCACCATTTATGTACGGTATAATCCGTAACTACGGCACCTAAAAGCATCTCCGGTTTAAATTTTTTCTTATAGATAGACATGATGCCTACAGGAGTAGCATGCGTTGCAATAACAGCATCAGGATCAGTTTGTTTGATAAATTTGTGTGCTAAACGCGCTAAGGTACCGTTAATAAAATCACGCAGCCACAAAGAACCGTTTTCTCTATTACCCCATTTATAGACCCAGTCATACATCCATGGACAATAGGACAAAATCCATAAATAAAAGCGCAAAAAAGCATTGCCAATACTTCCCGGAAAAAAATCAAAGATACTTCCATGCACTACGCGTACCTCTTTATGCTCCGCTAATGATTGTTCCAAGGCCTGAGCTGCCAACTTATGTCCAGAACCTATAGGTGCGGACAATAATAATATTGTATATTTTTTTTCACAAGACGCCATTTGCAATCCCCATTTAAGAAAATTTTATCAAAAAACTTGAACCTGTAGCGCTATTATTGTATCATAAAATGTAATTAGCACAATATCAAGAGCTAAATTATCCTATTTAATGATGGAGGGTATCATGAAAAATCGTTTACCAGTTGAACATTTTCATTTTCCTGTAGAAAAAATCAAATCCGGTTATTATAGCGATGCTTATTTTCTCCGCACCGAGGAGATTCTAAACGGTGATAATCACCATCCCAGAATCATGATGCAGCTTTTCACCCGTGAACCGGTAGTTCTTTGTGGCATCGATGAAAGTATTGCCCTAATTAAAACCTGTGCACACAACCCTGAAAATATTATCATCCATGCTCTTCATGACGGCGATGAAGTAATGCCCTGGGAAACACTGATGACCATTGAAGGCGATTTGGCTGACTTTGCACATTTGGAAACCATTTATCTAGGTTTTTTGGCACGTCAAAGCCGTATCGCTACTAATGTACGCCGCGTCGTCAAAGCAGCTAACGGTAAATCTGTATTATTTTTCCCTGCCCGTTATGATACATGGCAGACACAGGAGTCTGACGGCTATGCTGCCATGATTGGCGGTATCAAAGGCTTTTCTACAGATGCCAACGCTTCAGCCAGTTGTGGCACAGGTCTGGGAACAATCCCCCACGCTTTGATTGCAACCTATAACGGCGATACAGTCGCCGCAACCTGCGCTTTTGACAAATATATAGTCCCTGACATCGCTCGTATTGCACTGGTTGATTTTGACAATGACTGCGTTGAAACATCACTAAAAGTTGCCCGTAAACTTGGTCATAAATTAGCAGGCGTGCGTTTGGATACTTCGGGAACTATGGTTGACAAAAGCCTGTTTGCTCAAATGGGTATGTTTAAACCCACGGGCGTATGTAAGGAGCTCGTATATAATGTACGTAAAGCTTTAGACGCTGAAGGTTTTGATTATGTTAAAATAATTGTTTCAGGAGGTTTTGATGCTGATCGTATACGTGCATTCGAAGCCTTAAATGTTCCAGTTGATACTTATGCAGTCGGTTCCAGCTTGTTTGACGGCAATATTAATTTTACCGCTGACGTAGTGATGGTGGACGGAAAAGAATGCGCAAAAGCAGGACGTATGTATCTGCCCAACCCACGTCTTGAGCAGGTTGAATAACTTTTACAAAAAAGAAAAGCACTGTGAGTTTATCACAGTGCTTTTTTGCCAAAGCAAATTATTTTTTCCAAATACCGAGAGGTGCTCCCAAAGGCCAGAATTGACGACCATAGAAATTATTAAGAAACCCTGCTCCGGCACCATACAAAGAAATAAGTGCCACTGCCATTTCTGCATAAGCAGCCATGGTATGCGGGAAATGTCCGCCAATACCCAGAGCATCCAATGTAAGACCCAACAATAAAATATCAATAAAAACCATATCTACAAATAAGAATAGGTTTGCAGAAGACGCAGCAATGGTACCAACGCAAGCAAATAAGAAATAGGCCAAAAATGCAAAACCAATTGCTTTACCATCCACACCTGCAGCAAGACCCGGTCCAAAAGTTCCGGCTTTGATCATCCAACTCATGCCTACTGCGGACCAGAAGAAACCAAAGGCACTGAAAATAGTTGCGCCAAAGATGTTACGGTGGCAATAGTCAAAATAACCGGCTACCAGCTGTGCGAAGGAACCGCAGAAAAGTGCCCATGGAAGAACCCAGGCAACGCCTTCAACGATACCCAATTTTTGTGCAGAAGCTACCATTGTAACAACGGCTAGGCCAAACAATCCTAACGGTGTCGGGTCGGCTACTGCAATTTGAACATGTTGCGTTTCATGATTAGTACTCATTTATACGCCTCCTTTGTTTTGGTTTGGTTGGCAAAATATACCACACGCATATATACTATACTTTAAAACTAATAACATCGTCAATAACTGTTACATAAATTTCCTGTTTTTGTACATAAGTGTGAAATCGTATATTTTTCAGAAAAATTATTTGTATTAGTATTACATTATTTTGATATATAATTGGTACATAAGGATGTGATTTTATGAGCTTAAATACAACTCCCGCTTCGGAACGTATCCATATTGGTATTTTTGGCAAACGCAATGCAGGTAAATCCAGTCTGATAAACGCTATCACCGGGCAGAATCTTGCTCTCGTTTCTGAAATAAAAGGCACCACTACGGATCCTGTTTATAAAGCAATGGAACTCTTGCCCCTGGGTCCCGTGATGATGATTGATACTCCCGGTATCGACGACGAGGGAGAACTAGGCATCCTGCGTATCCAAAAAGCCTATCAGGTCTTGAATAAAACAGATCTTGCTCTGTTGGTTATCGATGCAGTCGCAGGACTTGCTGCTGAAGATAATCGCCTTATCGAGCGTATCAATGCCAAAAATATACCGTTGCTCATTGTCGCCAATAAATGTGAGAAAATTAACATAGCTCAAAAAAATAGTTTGCAAAAATTAGTGCATGATAATCAGCTTCTTTTTGTCAGCGCTACACAAAAAATTAATATTTTTGAATTGAAAGAAGCTATCGCTAAAGCGATACCTCCGGCTGAAAATAAAGCATGTATCGTAGCCGACCTGCTACTTCCAAACGATTTCGTCATCTTAGTAGTACCGATAGATTCTTCCGCCCCCAAAGGACGTCTTATCCTACCGCAACAGCAAACGATTCGCGAAATTCTAGAGGCAGAGGCAACTGCAATCATCGTAAAAGAAAATGGCCTGCAACATACGCTGCACAAACTTGGCCATGTCACAAAATTTGTCATTACTGACAGTCAGGTCTTCAAAAAAGTAGCCGCAGTAACACCAGAAAATATTCCGTTAACATCTTTCTCTATTCTTTTTGCGCGATATAAGGGCAATCTAAAAACTGCGGTCCAAGGAGTTACGGTGCTCGACAAGCTTGCGGATGGAGATAGAATCTTGATTGGTGAAGGATGTACCCATCATCGTCAATGCGATGATATCGGTACGGTAAAATTGCCCCACTGGATCAGAGAGTATACTGGCAAGGAATTAGAATTTATTTTTACCAGCGGCACTGAATTTCCTATTGACCTGTCACCATACAGAATGATTATCCACTGTGGGGGTTGTATGCTAAATGAACGTGAAATACAATATCGCTACAAATGTGCGGTTGAACAAAACATCCCCATCACCAACTATGGTATAACAATTGCCTATATTAATGGTATTTTAAAGCGCACTCTAGAACCATTCCCAGAAATTTATCAATTACTGACAAAATAAAACTGCTTCCACTCATTTTTTGGGTGGAAGCAGTTTTATTTTATTTTTTATATTTTTTATAGGCAAAAAATACAATACCTATAAAAATTACTAAACAAGTCAAACGCATACTATTCTGATGAAAATTGACAATATCGTGTCCGATAACTACTTCCAACGCCGTAGAAGGAAATTTTCCTATTAGATTAGCGATTATATAGTCTCTGACACTGATTCTACTGAGTGCACCTACAGCAGTAAGAATACCGGATGGAAAATAAGGAAGCGCTCTAGCAAAGGCCATCCACTGCAAACCATTTTTACCGCTGGCTTCATCGATATTTTTCAAACCCTTACTGGTTGCGATAATTTTCTCTGCTGTACCACGAAAGAAATATCGCATCAGTAAAAAGCTTATGCTAACACCGACAGTTTCTGCAATCCAGGAAATCAAAATACCAAGTGGCAACCCAAAAATCAGTCCGTTAGCCGTAGAAAGAAAAATTGAGGGAAAATGGATTGAGAATTCACCAACAGGTGATTACAA
>CAYVGQ010000079.1:0-6123 GCA_964450295.1 uncultured Phascolarctobacterium sp.
TGATATTGAAATTATATTACTTTCGAATAATGGGGGGCAACGTTTGCGGAAAATCAGTCGAACAGCTCAAATAAATGCAGTCAGCTGGGCTGCAAAACCTATGCCTTGGGGATTTCGCAGGGCGTTAAAACTTTTTGCTAAACAGCAAGGAAAAGTTTTGGTTATCGGTGACCAGCTATTGACTGATGTTTTAGGTGCCAAGCATATGGGCCTTACTGTACTATGGGTGCGGTCTTTGCAGGGCAAAGAATTTCCTGTTACAAAAATCACTAGACAAATAGAAAAGGTGCTGATGCGCAGTTTAACAGCACGCGATTTATTGCCGGAGGAACGAAAATGAAAGTTGCATTGATTCAAATGGAGATAGCTGAAAAAAATACTTTAAAAAACATCGGCCATGGACTGGAATTATTGCAGGAAGCAGCGGAGAAAAGTGATCTTGCTGTTTTACCGGAAATATGGAGCACCGGTTATTCTCTGGGGCGTTTGCAAGAAGAGGCAGAAACAATTGATGGCCCAATAATTTCCGCTGTGCGCAAAATAGCTAATGAGAATCGTTGTGCAGTTGTAGCAGGTTCGCTCCCGTTAAAAAACGAGAATGGAAAAATCTATAATACTTCGGTTATAATTGACAAACAGGGCAATATTGTTACTTCTTATAGCAAAGCACATCTTTTTGGTTTATTTAATGAGGAAAGGTTTTTTGCGGCAGGGAACAATTTTGATTCGTATAAATTAAATGGTGTAGTTTGTGGCTCTACAATTTGTTATGATTTGCGTTTCCCCGAACTATACCGGCATTTATCTTTGCAGGGCGCTAAAATTATCTTTATTCCTGCTGAATGGCCGGAGTCACGCGGTGATATCTGGACTTTGCTGGCAAAGGCTCGCGGAGCAGAGAACCATAATTATATAGTTGCTGTTAACTGTGTGGGAAGTTTCAAAAGAGCACCTTTTTACGGACATTCTATGGTGGTTGATCCCATGGGAAAAATTATTGTTGAGGGCAGTAGCAGAGAAGAAATAATTTATTGCGATATTGATCTTGGCTATATTGATGAAGTACGAAAAGGCTTGAATGCTTTGGTAGATGTGCGTAAGGAGCTTGTGAAATGAGCAGGAAGTTATTGATAACAATATTTTTTTGTGTAGCGGTTATCATGCAAAGTTTATCTGTACGGGCTGCGACTTTAGAACCGCGTGCGTGTCCGAAGGATTTGCAATATCTTTTGGGTCTTTATTATGGTAACGGTGAGCAGTTTGTAGTGCGTGAACAAGACGGTACGCTGGCAATTTTATATCGGGCGATGCGGGATGATTATAAGTTTGCAAACAGTAATTTATTTCCCCTAAAAAAAGAGCGTTTTGATTCTTATACACTGCTGGAAGCCGGACCGATGAATAACACTGAAACAAGCGTGCGTTTTGAGCGTGACCAAGATGGTTATGGTATTACTTGTAAAATTGGTGGTCATCGTTATAGCCGGGCCTTTTTTGGAGCTGATTGTGGTAAACCATTTCGACTGACTCAATCGTCCGATTGGTCAGCATTGCAAAAGGCGGCAGCAGAAGCGGTTATGCCGTCAACATTAGCAGGAGGTACTCAGTCTCAGCTGGTTGATGTTGTTAAAGTTGTTACCGGAGTTAAACTTGATCTGCGTTATGCTGGTTCTAATAACTGCTTTGGTGTGCCTATAGTTGATGTAAATAAAGCCTATCTTGACAGTGCTAGCGCTACAGCATTAGCTGCTGTTCAGAAACGTTTGGCGGACTATGGTTATGGCCTTGTTATATGGGAGGCCTATCGGCCTTGGTCTGTTTCTAAGTTAGCTTATGATGCTTTACCAGAGGATAAAAAACAAATGTTGCCGACTCCGGCAGAAGGATTTTCTCATAATACAGGTCGTTCTGTAGACGTAAGCTTATATTATTTAGAAAACGGAGAGCAAGTTGTAATGATAAGTGATTTTGACGAACCTTCTGTGCGGCAGTACACTAAATTTGGCGGTGGTACAGAACTTGAACGTTATCAGAGAAATTTGCTACATACGATGATGAGTCTGGAAGGATTTGTAGGCAGTGATATGGAATGGTGGCATTTTGACTATAAACCGGAAATAGAATACGGACATTTGAATATATCTTTAAAGGAACTTGGGTGACACTTTACAAGATTTGTGGATATGCTATAATGTAAGGGCTAAAAATAAAGGCTAAAAAACTGACGAGGTGAAAAGACATGAATGTTTATGATTGTGCAAACGAACTGGCGAAGGCGATGCGTGCAAGTCAGGAATATAAAAAATTAAAAGAAGCAAAAACTGCCTTGGAACAAGATCCTAAGGGTAAAGAACTGGCTGAAGAATTTTTGAAATTGAGTCAGGAAATAGAATTGGCAAAATATCAAGGGCAAGAAGTTCCTGAAGAAAAAAATGACAAACTGCAAAAACTTACAGGAATTTTAGGCCTAAATAATGTTGCAATGGAATATCTCCATGCTTTTATGCGTTTTCAAATGATGATGGGTGATATTTCCAAATCTATCGGAGATGTGGTCAAGGAAGTTACCGGTGAATAAAGAAATTTTAGATTTAACGGAGCAACTGAAAAAAGCAGTCTCCTGTCCTATACAATTAAACGAACCAATGAGCTGGCACACTTCTTTTAAAATAGGCGGACCTGCTGACGTGATAATTTTTCCGGAAAATGTGATGCAGCTACGTGAAGTGTTGTGTGCCCTCAAAAAAACTTCGGTGCCTTTAACGCTTCTTGGAAATGGCTCTAATGTTTTAGTGCGCGACAAAGGTATTCGTGGAGTTGTTATAAAACTGGGTAATATGTTAAAAGATTTTTATGAAGACGGAGATTTATTGAAATTTGGTGCTGGTTATTCCTTGGCATTGGCCTCTCATCAGGCAATGCTGTGCGGACGTACAGGAATGGAGTTTGCAGTAGGTATACCTGGCAGCATTGGCGGAGCACTGTATATGAATGCTGGTGCCTATGATGGTGAAATGCAGAATATCGTTCACAGTGTTAAAGTAATGAATTTAGAAGGCGATGAACGAATTATTCCCACCGCTGATTTGGGGTTTGGCTACCGTAAGACAAATTTGCAAAATAGTGGTTTGATAGTAACGGAAGTAGTTTTGCAAATGCCGTTGGGCGATCAAGTTGCAATTAAAAAAAAGATGGATGATTTCAGTTATCGGCGTACTAGTAAACAGCCCCTGGAAATGCCAAGTGCAGGTAGTATGTTTAAACGACCGCCGGGATATTTTGCGGGAACTTTGATTGACCAAGCTGGTCTGAAGGGATATACCGTGGGAGGTGCGCAAATATCTACCAAGCATGCTGGATTTGTTGTCAATTTAGGAGGGGCTACGGCAGCCGATGTATTGCAGCTTATTAGTGAAGTGCAAGCAAAAATAAGAGCTTGCGTAGGTGTAGAATTGCAACCGGAAGTTCTGGTAATCGGTGAAGAATAAGAAACTTCTTGCTTAAAAAGCTTCGATATGTAACATATCGAAGCTTTTTGCTTTATGAAAATGTTCAATTGAAATGAATATGAATGCTGTGATATAATAACAACATTGCAGGGAAAGAAGGATTTTGGAGTAATGGATAATATTAAAGACAATGTGTATGATATGATCGATGATTTTTATGCTCACGACGAAGGATGGAACACATTGCTTAGGCATGAATATGCCGAAGGTTTTTTACGTTTAGAAGCATGGAAGGGTAAGAAAGACGATGATTTGTATCGTGTTTGGGACCATTTAACAATTTTGTGCTTGTATCTGGGAAGTTCAGAAGCCTTTTTAGGTGATATGACTGCAGATGATTTTATTGATTGTGTATCGTGGTGTGGCCGTAATGTCTCAGAATTTATCCCCGATTATGAAGGAACAAAAGAATTTTTGGACACTTGTATCGGTTTTTTTAAATATTTAAAAAGCAAAAATGCGATTGCAGATGCTGGGGCGCCTCAGAAAGCAGCTGATATTTTATTGAAAAATAATGTGATGAATATTGTTTTGCCCAATGGAGAGTTTGATGAGTTTAATATCGAGCGTACTTTAAATACTACACCGGATGTACCAGCCAAAATATTTTTAAATATTGGTGAAAGATTGCAGGAACTGTTAGAAGTGCTACATAATTTTTTCAATAAAGCGTGCTTTAGTTTGGATTTGGAAAGAGCGGCATTTTTGTATTATGGTATATTAACAGGATTTGATAATAAGAAAGAAGAAGATACAGAAGTTAGCAAGGAATGCTTTTGGGATTATTTCTTGTTTGATTATCATTTGCTGCGCAGTGCAAAAAGACCACTGGATTTTTTTTATGAAAATACTTGTTGGCCGGACGGACATGATTATGATGAGACTTTTGCTAGAAGAAATAGAGATGTACTTTACGAATTATGCAGGGCAAGATTAGTTGTATTTAAGGTTGACGATGTTGCGGAGGAAGGAACTTTTTACTGTACTGACTGGCTAACAGGAGAAAAATATACGCTTGGTCTTCCTTTGGAAGAAATGCCTGACCCGAATGAAGATCTTCTTTTAGGTCATATTTTTTATAATGAAAGCATGATTATGAACTATGTCAGCTGTCTAAAAATCGGTAAGGTTGCGCAGAAACGCTTATATAATACGCTGAAAGACTGCAAGAACTGGTATAATATCCAGGTTCCGTCAGCCGATTGGGAAATGTTTATTGCTGAAAATTCCATACTGCTGCGTCATATGATCTTTTTATATTCTGCCTTGGTTAATCTTAATAATTTTAATTATGAGACTGCTTATAAAGACTATCGACCAGCAGATATTGATTATAAGGATAGAGTAATTTTAAAAGTAAGGCAGATGATGGAACCGTATCATTTTGCTGAACGTGATATTAAGTTAGTGTTGCAGTTATGGGCTGATTTTAAGGCCAAATCGCATAGAGAAATAAGGATGCCGGAAATTTGGGCAGCCGGAGCTATTTTTAATTTTATTAAAGTAAATGGTGTTTACAGCTATAGCGATGAAAAAATTGCCGAGCTTTGCCATAATGTGCCTGTTGATGTATTAAGGCGCATAGCCAAAGAAATCTGGATAAATTTGGGTATCGAGAAACATGATCCGCGTTATATCAATGAAGAAGGTCTTTTGGCACTTGCACTTTCGTAATGTTTAAAAGGAGTTTGCTATGAAGTGTAGTTTTTGCGGTAGAGAATTAGAACCGGGAACACCGGAATGCCCATATTGTCATTGCCGTATCAACGGGCAACTGCAGGTGTTGCTTCCGGAAGAACGTGATACTTTTGATGGCGTAACGATTGAGCAGGGCAGTGATGATGAGGGCGGAACGCGTGTTGATGAGACGAGTGAAAAACGCAGAGGTTACTGGAAGAAGGCCGGGCCGCAAATTAGTGTGCACAGCTTTGGTTGCGGTAGTGGGTTTTTAATGACGCTACTTATTTTGGGTGGCATTTTAGCGTTCTTTTTCTTTTTACTACCTACATTTTTGATTTTTGCGGCAATAGGGGCGGTTGTTGTGTTTATTATGCGTCTGTTCGTATAGCTTTATTGACAAGGAAGCAGATATTGAGAATACCTAGATTTTTGAAGATAAAAAATCCGACTGTTTAAACAGTCGGATTTTATTTTTATTTACCAAGGATATTTTTTAATTCAGCCAGTTTTTCAGCAAATTTATGTAAGGTTACAGTTACAGGCAGAGGTGTAGTTAAATCTACGCCGGCGGTACTTAAAAGATTTATTGGGTAATCACTGCCCCCTGAAGAAAGAAACTGCAGGTATTTTTCAACAGCTTGGGGTTCATTATTCAAGATAGACGCGGCAAAGGCTGTGGCGGCACTGTAACCGGTTGCATATTTATATACATAAAATGGTGTATAGAAGTGAGGAATCCTTGACCATTCGCTTGCCAATTCCGTATCAACGGTAAGGGCGGCACCATAATAGCTTTTATTGCTCCCCAACCAATATTTTTCAAGAATTTCAGCCTGGAGAGCATGTCCTTCCGTGATTTTGTTATGAATGAATTTTTCAAATTCAGCAAATTGTACCTGACGATAAACTGTTGTGCGAACTGTTTCGAGAAATT
>CAYVGQ010000080.1:0-6115 GCA_964450295.1 uncultured Phascolarctobacterium sp.
GTTTATGGCTCTATTGAACGTTTTATCGGTATTCTGATTGAGAATTATGCCGGCGCCTTCCCTGCTTGGCTGGCTCCGTGTCAAGTGCGCGTAATGCCAATTACTGATAAACATTATGATTATGCTAAAAAACTGAGTGATGAAATGTTTAAGTTGGGTTTGCGCGTTTATCTTGATGATCGTAATGAAAAAATAGGGTATAAGATCCGTGAAGCGCAGCTGCAAAAGGTTCCTTATATGCTGGTTATAGGCGATAAGGAGGTTGAAGAAGGTACTGTTGCAGTACGTCGCCGTGGTGAAGGAGATATCGGCGCGATGCCGCAGTCTGATTTTATTGCCATGTTGCAGAAAGAAATTGCAGAGAAAAAATAATTTAAGATTAAAATTTCTTAATAAGTCCTTAAAGAAATAAATAATTGTTATTGAAAAGTGATTAAAAAAATGTTATAATGAATTATATTGAAACAGCTTAAAAGCTGTAAGGAGGATATTACGATGATGAATAAAAAACTTTTTAAATCTTTTAATGAACAGGTTCAGGCAGAATTTTATTCCGCGTATATGTATTTGGCAATGAGCCTGGATATGGAAGCCAAAAACTATAAAGGTATGGCCAAATGGTTGGAACTTCAATACGAAGAAGAACGTGAACATGCACTGCGTTTTGTAAAGTATATGCAGGATTGTGGCGAAAAGCCGCAAATGTTGCAAATTGACATGCCTGAAGCCGATTACGGTACGCCGCTGGCTTTGTTCAAAAAGGTTTTGGAGCATGAAAAATATGTTACTTCCCTCATTTATAATATGTATGAAGTAGCTCTGAAAGAAAAGGATTATGCTGCTCAAAGCTGCTTGAAATGGTTTATTGATGAGCAGGTAGAAGAAGAAGCTAATGCTTCTGAAATCGTTGATAAATTGGAAATGATTGGCGATAATATTGCCGGTCTGTTTTATCTGGATTCCCAGCTGGGTGGAAGAGAAGATTAATAAAACTGTTGACATAAAGTTGATATCATGATATTATATCCTATGTAATAAAGCAGAAGCCGCTCGCTTCTCACCTTGCAGCATAGCTCGACAGGGTTGGATATGATTTTTAGTGCGGGCAGTATTATCTGCTCGCGCTTTTTTTATTTTTGGAGGTGAATGGTTATTAGCAAAGAAGGCTTGCGTATCAATGAAGAAATTCGGGCGCGGGAAGTGCGCGTTATTGCCGGCGAAGGCGAACAACTGGGTATTATGACCGGACGTGACGCTCTCCAATTAGCCCAGGAACGACATCTAGATTTAGTGGAGATTGCACCGACAGCGAAACCCCCGGTGTGCCGGATTATGGATTACGGCAAGTATCGTTACGAGCAACAGAAACGCGAAAAAGAAACTCGTAAAAAGCAAAAGACCTTTGATATCAAAGAAGTCAAATTGCGCCCCGGCATCGAGGATCATGACTTCGGCGTCAAATTTAAAAATGCGGTACGTTTCCTGGAAGACGGCGACAAAGTGAAAGTCACCATTATGTTCCGTGGTCGTGAATTATCGCATCCTGAGCTTGGCGAAGTGCTGCTCAAAAAAATGGCTGAACAATTAAAAGAAATGGCTGTCATTGAGCGTGCACCTAAATTAGAAGGCAGGAACATGATTATGATTGTTGCGCCTAAAGCTATTAAATAAGGAGGACTTAACAATGCCTAAAATGAAAACTCGCAGATCTGCTGCTAAACGTTTTAAAAAGACTGGTACCGGTGAATTCAAACGTGCTAAAGCTTTTAAAAGCCACATTCTTGAACATAAATCTCCTTCCCGCAAGAGAAACTTGCGTAAGGCTGCACTGGTTCACAAAACTGATCATGAGCGCGTAGCAAAAATGCTGCCGTACGCATAATAGATAAGGGAGGCTAACTATAATGGCAAGAATTAAAGTGGGCGTTACTGCTCATCGTCGTCATAAAAAAATCTTAAAACTAGCTAAAGGTTATCGCGGATCCAAACATTTGCTGTTCAGAAAAGCTAATGAAACCGTAATGAAAGCTTTGAGCTATGCTCATCGCGACCGTCGTGCTAAAAAACGTGATTTCCGTCGTTTGTGGATTGCTCGTATCAACGCTGCTACTCGCGCTAACGGCATCAGTTACAGTCGTTTTATGAACGGCTTGACTAAAGCAGGTATCGAAATGAACCGTAAAGTTTTGGCTGATATGGCTATTTATGATGCGGCTGCTTTCACTAAACTGGTAGAAGCTGCAAAGGCTGCTCTGTAAGATTTTTTCTTACGGTATATTTAAATTATTTACCGCTGATGCGGTAAAAAACTGTGTAAGCCTGGGGCTTGCACAGTTTTTTGTTTATTTATGTTTAATTGACAAAATTGATTTTAAAAGAGTAAACTTTATTTATGCTTAATAAATAATATTTGGTGCTTTTTGCGACTGTTGTTTTGTGTGCTATTTTTATGTTGCATTGTAATGACTTGATCAAGCTGGTTCTTGTTTTTATACCGGTATGACGTGTAGTGGGTTTGTATAACAATATTAAAATACAGGAGGAAGTTATCGGATGAAGGAACTTACCAGTGTTAATAATCCGGTAGTCAAGGCTGCCGCCGATCTTAAACAGAAAAAACACCGTCTGGCACAGCAGTCTTTTTTGGTAGAAGGGTTGCGTTCGGTTGGAGAAGCATTGCGAATGGGTAAGGTAAGGCAACTGTTTGTCTTAGAAGAAGCAAAAACAGCAGAGCCGGAAAGACAGAACGCTGTAATTGCTCAAGCTGCTGCTAGTGGAGTTGAAGTATATGCAGTTACGCCGCAGGTGATGAAAAAAATTGCTGATACTGAAACACCGCAGAGTTTAACAGCTATTGCTGCTAAACCAGAAGGCAACTTAGCAAAGTTGACCTCTGTTGGAGGGATATTGCTTGTGTTGGATCGTATCAGTGATCCGGGGAATTTGGGGACAATGATTCGTGCTGCTGATGCTGCAGGAGTAAACGGTGTGGTTTTGTTGACCGGCTGTGCGGATGCTTTTGCCCCGAAGACTGTACGTGCAACGATGGGTTCATTGTTACATTTGCCGGTAATTGAAGGTATTTGTGAAACAGATTTTATAAACTGGGCATCTGAGAACGATTACAAACTGCTGGTGACTTGTTTGACGGATGCTGAAAGCTTATATCAAACTAATCTTACAGGAGCTCTTGCCGTTGTTATTGGTAGCGAGGCGTTCGGGGTTTCATCGGGGCTTTTAGCATCTGCTACTAAGAAAGTATATATTCCTATGGAGGGGTTGGCAGAATCACTTAATGCCGGAATTGCTGCTGGAGTAGTACTTTTTGAATGTCTGCGTCAACGGCTTGCAGGTAAAAGCAAGTTGTGATACAATAAATAACGTTAATTGAATACGCCCCATTTTTTTAAACACTATGACCGAGAGAGTACGCCAAACGTGCGATACAGAGAGCGAGGACACGGCTGCGAGCCTTGCGATACACTCTGGCAGAAGTTCACTTGCGAGTGTTTGTGCTGAAGGCTTAGTAGCTGTGTAGGTACAACGTAAGTCGCGTTAAGACGGATGAGTACAAATTAGGGTGGTACCGCGGAAGCAGAACTTTCGCCCCTTACCGGGGCGGGAGTTTTATTTTTTAGGAGGCAGAAGATGAAAGAAAAATTGCAGGCACTTAAAGAACAAGCGCTGACAGAGATGGAATTAGTGACAAATCCTGACGAGCTTAAAGATTTGCGTGTCAAATATCTTGGTAAAAAAGGACCGATGACAGAGATTTTGCGCGGTATGGGAGCGTTGCCAGCTGAAGAAAGACCTAAAATTGGTCAAATCGTCAATGAAGTAAAAGGCGCTTTAGAAGAGGCTATTAACTCTAAAACTGAAATTTTAGCAGCGGCAGCCTTAAAAGCGAAACTAGCCACTGAGAAAATAGATATTACGCTACCGGGACGCATGCGCAGTTGCGGTCATCTGCATCCGGTAACACTGACTTTGCGTGAGATCAAAAAGATTTTTATGCGGATGGGTTTTGATGTTATGGAAGGTCCCGAAATCGAAAGCGAATATTATAACTTTGAAGCTTTAAATTTGCCTAAGGATCATCCGGCACGCGATATGCAGGATACTTTTTATATTACGGAAAATTTCTTACTGCGTACGCAAACTTCTCCGGTGCAGGCACGTACGATGCAGTCCCGTGAGCCTAACTCACCAATTCGGATGATCGCGCCGGGAACTGTTTATCGTAACGATTATGATGCGACTCACTCACCGATGTTTCATCAGGTCGAGGGTCTTGTATTGGGAGAAAAGATTAGTCTGGCTGATTTGAAGGGCACTTTGGAAACTTTTTGTAAAGAAATGTTTGGCGGTAGCGTAGAGATTCGATTGCGCCCAAGCTATTTCCCGTTTACAGAACCAAGTGCAGAGGTAGATATTTCTTGTGTTATCTGTGGTGGGAAAGGCTGTCGAGTTTGCAAAAGTTCCGGATGGCTGGAAATTTTAGGTTCTGGCATGGTGCATCCGAATGTGTTGCGTATGAGTGGTTATGATCCGGATAAAATTAACGGCTATGCTTTTGGCATGGGTGTTGAACGCATTGCTATGCTGAAATACGGGATTGATGATTTGCGTTTATTCTTTGAAAATGACCTGCGGTTTATCCGTCAATTCAAATAAGGAGGAAAATTATGTTAGCATCTATTGATTGGTTAAAAAAATATGTTGATATTAACGTGGCTCCTGAAGAGTTGGCTGAAAAACTAACCCGTGTTGGGCTTGAGGTAGAAAGTATCAATTATCTTGGTGCAGGACTAGAAGGTGTCATTACAGGCAGAGTTACTGCAATTGAGCGTCATCCTAATTCAGATCATTTATGGGTCTGCATGATGGATTATGGCAGTGGCGAAATCGTACAGATTTTGACCGGTGCGCAGAACGTACATCAGGATGATATTGTCCCTGTAGCCATAGTTGGCTCACAACTTCCTAGTGGGATGAAGCTGAAAAAGGCAAAAATGCGCGGACTCGATTCTTTTGGTATGCTGTGCAGTGCTGAGGAACTTGGTGTTGATGCCAAACTTTTATTACCGGAGCAACGTAATGGAATATTTATCCTGCCGTCTGACACTCCGATTGGCGTGGATATAAAAAAAGTTTTAGGCTTGGATGATGTGGTGCTGGACATTGATCTGACCGCTAATCGTGGTGATTGCACTAATATCATTGGTTTGGCACGTGAAACGGCTGCTGTTTTGGGAACTGAATTTAAAATGCCGGATATGAGTGTGCAGGAAAAAGCAGGCGGCAAGGCTACAGATTTGGCGCAAATCCATGTGCAGACAGCTGATTTATGTAGCCGTTTTGCTGTACGCGTACTTAAAAATATCAAGATCGGTTCGTCACCGGAATGGATGCAGAAACATCTGCGGGCCTGCGGTATGCGCCCGATAAACAATGTTGTTGATGTAACGAACTATGTCATGCTTGAATTAGGACAGCCCATGCATGCTTATGATTATGATAAAGTAGGTGGGCATACGCTGATTGTTCGTCGTGCAGATAGCGGTGAAAAGTTGGTTACTCTAGACGGTCAGACACGTACACTAGACCCGACGATGATTACTATCGCCGATCCGGAGCATGCAGTTGGTTTGGGTGGCGTCATGGGTGGCTTGGAAACAGAGGTGACGGATGTTACCGTTAATGTTATGCTTGAAGCGGCAACCTTTAACGGACCGTCGATCCGTCGTACTTCCAAAGCACTGGGTTTGCGTAGCGAAGCTTCTGGGCGTTTTGAACGCGGAGTGGATACTGCGTTGAATCACAATGCTTTGAATAGAGCTGCGCATCTTCTAGAACAAATGGGGGCCTGCGAAACTGTTTCTGGAATCGTTGAAGCTTATCCTGCGGAGATGAAGCCGGCTATAGTAAAAGTTACTCCTGCTGCGATCAATACTCGTATTGGTGTTGAGATTGCAACAGAAGAAATGATTGAAATCTTAGAAAAATTGCAGTTTGGAGTTGAGCTGGAAGGTGAGTATTTAGTAGTTACCGCTCCCAGTTGGCGTTATGATATTATTTGTGACGCGGATATCAGTGAAGAGATTGCTAGATTGCA
>CAYVGQ010000081.1:0-6060 GCA_964450295.1 uncultured Phascolarctobacterium sp.
GGAATCCGTAGGTCAGCAGCAATTTTGTGATTGCTACACCGGCACTACCGGCACTATATCATCCTTTAGGTGCGACAGCTTCTGCTACCATAAGCCGGTCTACAAATTGAGTTTTAACAGGAATCAGCAGTTTCTGTCCCGGTTGCAAATTCGTGTTCACCAGTGCATTGGTTTCACAAATACGATAGATGACCTCGCGTACATCCTCGCCCTGTTCTGTCCAACGATCTGCAATAGCCCACATTGTATCGCCCGTATGTACGGTTATCTGTTCGTAATGATAAACACTGTCATCCTGCACAAGGTTATAACCCGTATATAAAATAGTAGTCAGCAATATTAATGCAAACATTTTCTTCATAACTCCACGACCTTTCAAAACATCTGTTCGTTATCTCTATAATAATCCGAACTATTTTGTTTGTCAAGAGTTTTTATGAAAATTTGTTCGTATTTTGCTGTTTTATGCGAACAAGCTTCTTTTAAAGCAAATACCACTATCCTCGCAATACCCACATATAAAAAGGTGTCGTCAGTATGGACAACAACGTACTGACTATCGTCAGCACCGCAGCGTACTTATAATCGCCGCCGTACATCTTAGAAACTATCGCAGTATTCGTCATGGCAGGCATCGCCGCCTGCATAACAAAAACCTCGCTCATCAAGATTGGTAAATTAAAAAAAGGCAGCAGCGCCAGCACACAGAGCGGACAAATAACAAATCTGCCCAGCATGGCCGCCACCAGTTCCTTGTCAAAACTTATCTCGTCCCACGACGCTTTACTAATCGCAATACCAATAAAAAGCATTGCCAGCGGTGTCGTCATACTACCCAGATATTTAAACGCCGCTTCTATCGGTAGTGGCAGACGCCAATCCATCAACACCAAAAAAATACCCGTCATAAATCCCAAAAGCGGCGGATTCAACACTATTTTCAAGGTCTGGCGGCTGAACCAGGGCGCGGCAGTACCGGCATCCGAAGCCATATCATGCACCGCAAAAACCCAGAACATCGTTGTATTAACCATATAATACAGCATCACATACGGCACACCTGCTTCACCGAACAGGGCCAACGTCATTGGCAGTCCGATAAAAATTGTGTTAGAAACAAAAAAGACCGTACAAAAAACACCGACCCGCTCACGGCGTACCTTTAACAGTTTAGCCACGGCATGCCCGATAAAATAACCCAGCACCATCGAAATTATCGGCACCGCCAGACCCCTGCTCATTTCAAGTAGCTGGTCACGACTAAAATGCACAGTTAAGTTAACGATCATATATGTCGGCAGACAAATCTTTGTAACCAGTTGCGCCACGGCGGAACTGAAACTTTCAGAAAACCAGCCTCTCCGAGAAAGACAAAATCCGGTAGCAATCATAATGACAATCGTTAAGATACCCTGCAGCGCGTGCAAAACCGCCGCCATAAAATCACTTCCTTAAATCAAAAAGCACCGAAGCCCGGCAACGGTGCCCTAAAAATCAATTTTTGGCTTGTTTTGTTTCTTCCAGCTTCTTTTGCATCCAATCGAGCATCGCCAGTTTCCCAAATTCATGCCAGGTCTTGCAATCCGTATTTTTGGCAATGTATTCATTCCATTTATCTTGATTCACCTGCTCTACCTCCAGCAGATTCATAATTCCAAAGCCGCTGCGCCAGATTAAATCATCCATCGAGGTATATTTGCTGTTCTCAGTCAAAAATTTAGCATTGAACAGTTCTTGGAAAGATACTTTTGCCAACAGTTTCCCCAATTCTTCGTCATGCGTAAAAATATTCAAATAATGTTTAAACTCTTTTTCAATATCCGTCACGTTCATAATTCATCCTCCAAAAACAGATTTCATTGTCATTTGCAATATCTATTTTACCACAAAAAAACCGCCGGCGCTAACCGACAGTTTTCTTGTAAAACTAATTTGATAAAAAATAAGGGGGGGGAGAGAGAAAATTTTTGATCCGCAAAAGCGGCTGTCAGTGACCGCAGTCATGGCAGCAACCGCTGCAAACCTTTATACCATCAGTAGACATTCCGTTTTTAACCTTATAGTCATAAATAGCGGCATGTAAACCTTCGGCAGCCAAATTAGAGCAATGCATTTTGATCGGGGGCAAACCATCAAGCGCTTCTGCAACCGCTAAATTAGTCAGTTCCAGCGCTTCTTCAATCGATTTGCCCTTAGCCATCTCCGTCGCCATACTGCTGGTCGCAATCGCCGCACCGCAACCGAAAGTTTGAAAACTGATATCTGTGATAATATTATCTTTAACTTTAATAAAAATTTTCATAATATCGCCGCATTTAGCATTACCAACTTCGCCGATACCGTCAGCATCGGGCATCACACCAACATTGCGGGGAGTCATAAAATGATCCATTACTTTTTCACTGTATGCCATAATTACACCTGCTTTCTTAATTATGATAAAGGGGCGACATAGCTCGCAGTTTTTCAACAATCCGCGGCAGCTCTGCCAAAACATAATCTACATCCGCTTCACTATTTTCTTCTGACAAAGTCAAACGCAGCGAACCGTGCGCAATCTCGTGTGGCAGACCGATAGCCAAAAGCACATGGGACGGATCCAATGAACCTGAAGTGCAAGCACTGCCGCTGGAAGCTGCAATTCCCATATGATCCAAAAGTAGCAGCAAGCCTTCGCCTTCTATATACCTAATGCTAATATTGACATTATTCGGCAACCGATCAGTAGGATGACCGTTCAAACGTACTTCAGGAATCTTCGTCAAAATTCGTTCAATCAACCGATCTCGCAAAGCAATGGTTTTTTGGGCATTAAACGCCATATGTTCTTTAGCATATTCGCAAGCCAAGCCCAGTCCGACAATACCGGCAGTATTCTCAGTACCCGCGCGCAGCCCTTTTTCCTGACTTCCGCCAACTATCAATGCCGGCACCCTTACACCTTGGCGAATGTAAACGGCGCCAACGCCCTTCGGTCCGTGGAATTTATGTGCGGTAAGCGTCAAAAGATCGATATTATCAGCCACAACATCAATGGGAATATGCCCCGCTGCCTGTACTGCATCGGTATGTAGCAACACCTTATGAGCACGGCAGACAGCACCAATTTCCTTAATCGGCATAATCGTCCCAATTTCATTATTTGCATACATAATCGAAACCAAAATCGTATCCTCGCGTAGCGCTGCCTCTACCTGCGTTGCCGTAACGAACCCAAACTCATCTACCGGCAAATAGGTTATCTCGAAACCTTCCTTAGCTAGTTCTTCACAGGTATGCAAAACAGCGTGGTGTTCCACCTGTGAAGTAATGATATGCTTGCCTTTTTTAGCGTTTGCATGCGCCACGCCTTTGATTAGCATATTATCGCCTTCGCTACCGCCACCTGTAAAAATAATTTCTTTGGGCGACGCTCCGATAAGATCCGCCACCTGCTGACGAGCAACAGCAACAGTAGCAGCCGATCGCTGAGCCACCTTATATATACTGGAAGGATTACCATAGTTTTCTACCATAGCCTTAGCCATAGCCTCGGCAATTTCCGGTCTGACCTTAGTCGTAGCCGCATTGTCTAAATAAACTTCTCGCATCGCAATCCGTCCTTTCTTAATTCATAGTTTTTTAGTATGATTACATCTTTAGTATATTAATTCCTCGTAAATTTGTCAAGATTAAAATTTCAATTTTGTCAGGAAATTTTTATCAGGCTCTTGAATTCATACTGAAACAGTAGTAAAATAAATCAAAGCTTTTGAAAGGGCGTGAGCTTATGAGAATTTCTACCAAAGGACGTTATGCTTTGCGGCTGATGCTTGACCTAGCCTACAATCACACCGGCAGCTTCATCCCCATTAAAAATATCTCCCGACGGCAGGATATTTCCGATAAATATTTGGAACAAATTATCACCCAACTGAGCCGTGCCGGTCTTGTCAAAAGTGCGCGCGGAGCTCAAGGCGGTTATATGCTTACCAAAAATCCGTCCGAATATACGGTCGGTGAAATACTGCGGCCACTGGAAGGAAGTATGGCGCCGGTAGCCTGTATAGAAGATAACCCGAATGCCTGCACACGTGCGGACGAATGCGTAACCATGGAAGTATGGCGCGAAATAAAAGATGCCGTTAATAAAGTAGTAGATAACATTACCCTAGCCGACCTTGTCGAAAAGCAACGACAAAAATGCCGCTGTTGTAAATAACTTTAGTATTTATGACCCGATTATTTAAAGAAAGGTTTTGAGATTATGACTAAAATTGCCCGCAGCCTTACCGACCTGATTGGTAATACTCCGCTTTTAGAACTTACTAACTACAACAAAAAATTTGCGCCGGCGGCGAAGCTTATCGCCAAACTAGAATATTTTAATCCGGCCGGCAGCGTTAAAGACCGCGCCGCAATGGCCATGCTCGATGACGCCGAAACCAAGGGCCTTTTAAAACCCGACTCAGTCATTATCGAACCGACCAGCGGCAATACCGGCATTGGCCTGGCCAGCGTGGCTTCAGCACGCGGCTATCGCATTATTTTAACCATGCCCGAAAGTATGTCAATTGAACGTCGCAACCTGCTTAAGGCCTACGGCGCAGAACTGGTACTGACACCCGCTGCCCTAGGCATGCAGGGCGCACTCGATAAAGCCAAAGAACTGGCCGCCGAAATTGTCGGCGCCTTCATTCCCGAACAATTCAGCAATCCTGCAAACCCGGCCATCCATCAAGCAACTACCGGTCCCGAGATTTGGTGCGATACAGCAGGCCGAGTCGATATTTTTGTGGCCGGAGTAGGTACCGGCGGTACCATCAGCGGTGTCGGCGCATATCTTAAACAGCAAAATCCACGCATTCAAATAATTGCCGTCGAACCAAGTGCTTCACCGATACTTTCCGGTGGAGAACCCGGACCCCATAAGATCCAGGGCATCGGCGCCAACTTCATCCCCAAAAACTTCGACCGCCATGTCGTTGACGAAGTGCTTCCCATCGATGCCGATGACGCCTTTGCCACAACCCGCGCTCTTGCTAAAAACGAAGGCCTACTGGTAGGAATTTCTTCAGGCGCAGCCGTTTATGCCGCCACGCTTCTGGCACAGCGGCCCGAAAACGCAGGTAAAACTATCGTTGCCCTGCTGCCCGACACGGGCGAACGTTATCTTTCCACACCGGGCTTTGTAGGCGACTGACCACTAACGATAAAAAGCGCAGAGCCAAGCCTCTGCGCTTTTACTTTATTCCCCCATTGACGCTCGCCCCCTCAACATACACCGGCAAATGCAGGAAGCACCCTAAGAAAACCACTGCCAAAACCCTGTCAAACTATGTTATAATGCAACTATACAAAAGTCTGCATATCTCTGTTAACGGAAGGATGATCCACATGACAACAATTAATCGTGAAGAAGCTTGGCAGCTGCTCACCGAATACAATAAGGAACCTTTTCATCTGCGCCACGCTCTAACCGTAGAAGGCATTATGAAATATTTTGCCACAGAACTGGGCTACGCTGACGAAGCCGCTTTCTGGGCTCAGGTCGGTTTGCTACATGATCTTGATTTTGAACTATATCCTACTGAACACTGCCTTAAATCTCAGGAAATCATGCGACAACACGGACTGGATGAAAGATTAATCCGCGCCACCGCCAGCCACGGCTACGGCATCACCGTGGACATCGAGCCCTTGCACCAGATGGAAAAGGTGCTCTTCGCCGCGGACGAATTGACCGGGCTGATCGGCGCGGCGGCGGTCATGCGCCCGTCCAAGAGCGTTCAGGACCTCGAGGTCGGCTCCGTCAAAAAGAAGTTCAAGGACAAGAAATTCGCCGCGGGCTGTTCCCGGGACGTGATCCTGCAGGGGGCGGAGATGCTTAACTGGACGCTCGAAGAGCTGATCGAACGGACGATTCTCGCGATGCGCGCGAGCAACGCGGCCGACTGATCCCCATAAAAACGGAGGCGGATGCGCGGGTTTGATATGCGCATCCGCCTCCGTTTGGTCTGTCATTCGATCGGGAGATGCGCCTCCAGCGCGCCGACCCTTTCCGCGAGCAGCTCGCAGAAC
>CAYVGQ010000082.1:0-2041 GCA_964450295.1 uncultured Phascolarctobacterium sp.
AATGGCCATTGTTGTAGATAATCCAAGAACACTATTTTTATTGTTTACGGCATCTTTAATTTTGCATTTAGCGGCACGTACATCTATTTATAAATGGCAGGTTTTGGCCATATTATTGTTGCTGGGATTGTGGGGATCAATGTTTAGTCAAGCTTTATTTTTTGCGCAGACTCCCAGAACACCGTTGTTTATATTAATAGAACCTTCAATGCCGCTATTGGGACAAATAACCGGTGGGTTATTTGTTTATCGAGAGGGTGTTGTTTATGGGGCAGTACAAGGACTCAGATCATCTATCATGTTGGCTTTAGGATTATTTGTTTGTTGGACATCAGATCCAAGACAGCTTTTGAAGGCGCTTCTCGCCTGGAAGCTTTCCCCTCAGATTGCTTTTATGCTTGTTACTTCCATACGTTTTTTGCCTGTGTTGGCCGCTGAGGCAGGAGAGGTTATTGTCGCACTTAGATTACGCTCTGATACTAAGGTCGGCAGACAAAGTGTGATCAGACATTTACCGTATATAGCCAAACCGCTACTGGCGCGTTGCTTGCGCCGGGCCCAAACCTTAGCTTTATCGGTTGTCAGCAGAGGTTTCTTTTTAGCAACGTCGAGAAAAAATGAATTTTGGACCTATAATGAAAGGATTCTTTGTTTGGTATTAGCTATTTTTACAACTGCTATAGCTATAAGTAAAGTTGTATATCTACTTTCCGAACAGGGACTTTATTTTGGAAAGTTAAGAATTATTTATGATTGGACGAAATTATACTTATGAGTAAGGTAAAAGGCAGTTTAGCAATTATACTCTTAATAATTTCATGGTTTGTGATGTTATGGTTAACTGGTAGCCGTATTCCTTGGCAAACATTTGTATCGTTTAATAAAACTGACGGAATAAGCATTTATTTAGGTGATATACCCAGTGAAAACTATGATCGCATGGGTTTTACTAAAGGCTTAGTAAAATATATTGCTACTGAGAATGCCTGGCTTGTCGGAACGGATAGAGGAGAATTGTTTTTATTTTCCAATAGCGGAAAGCAAATTTGGAAACGATCTTTGGGAATTGGCAAATTACTTTCTATGTGCGTAGCATTTGATGATAAAATTGCTTTTATTGGAGAACAAAGTCCGGCAGGCAATCTCTATGCTATAGATCTTACCGGTGGGGACATTTTGTGGAAATTTTCTTCTGCAGAAGTAGTTGGCGCCGATCCGGGGAAACGTTCTTACCCAAGTATTGTCCATATTTGTGTTGATGCTGAAGATAATATTTACGCTAATGCATATCGTTTTGTTACGACACAGGATGGGAACCGTGGTTATAAGGGTAAAGCAGTTGCTTTTACTAAAAAAGGGGAGAAGCTATGGCAGTTCCCCAATAATGAAAATATTGATAGTTGGATAAACTGGTGCGATGTAAATGATAATAATGGCAGAGTGGTGCTATCAACTTCTGCTTATGAAATTAGACACGATATGAAATATCGTGATACAATGTATTTTATTGATAAAAATACAGGGCAGTTAATAAATTCTGTTTATGTACCTCCGGTAGATCCGTTTGAGAATACGGTTATGCGTAGCAGTCCTAATTTTTCTAAAGACGGTAAATATTTGTCTGCTGCTTGTAGCGATGGAAGAGGACTACTATTTGATAACAACGGTAAGCTTCTATGGCAGCGGGAGCTATCAAAGCCGACGCAGGTCGGCGGGGCTTGGATCAATGCGTCTGGGAGGGATGGTTTTGCTATTGCGGAAGGAGTAGTTTTTACAACTATTAATACATTTAATCGTGAAAACTGGCAGTTGCCAACCCCTGTAGAACATCCAAGTAATAATAGTATGTATGTATTTAATTATGATGGAACATTTAGATACAAATATAAGGCGTTGGGAACAATGGAAGAAATAAATTTTATAGATGATTTAGCGGTATGTGCTGTAGGTCGTAATGTACGTACGCATAATTATGCTGCTCACGGAGCAGTTGTTGTTGACCTTAAGACAGGTGAAGAATTAAACTTTTTTCATACTGACG